>NZ_AKJB01000091.1:0-14350 GCF_000282555.1 Pseudomonas sp. GM102
GCCCGCTCCCACAGGGATTGCATTTAAGCTTAATTGTATGGCATTAGCCGCATTTGCGGTCCCATTGCGTCTACATCTCAACCTGCGTGCCCAGCTCGATCACGCGATTGAGCGGCAACTTGAAGTATTTGAGGTTGCTGTTGGCGTTCTTCAGCAAAAACGCAAACAGGCTTTCGCGCCAACGGGCCATGCCAATACGTTTGGTCGGGATGACAGTCTCCCGGCTGAGGAAGTAAGTGGTGCGCATCGGGCTGAAATCCAGCTCTTTCAAATGGCACAGGCTCAACGCCAGAGGCACGTCGGGCTCCTCGATAAAACCAAAGTGCAGACTCACTCGAAAGAACCCTTCACCATAAGCCTCGACCTCGAATCGCCGGTCCGCCGCCACGCGCGGGCTGTCTTCAGACACCACGGTAAGCAACACCACCTGCTCGTGCAGTACCTGGTTATGCAACAGGTTATGCAACAGGGCATGAGGGACCGCATCCGCCCTGGCCGTCAGAAATACCGCGGTACCCTGCACACGATGAGGTGGTTGCGAGCCGATGCTGCTGATGAACAACGGCAGCGGCAGCGAGGTTTCGTCCAGTCGCTCGACAATGATCTTTCGGCCCCGTTTCCAGGTGGTCATCAAAATGAACAGGGCAATACCAGCGATCACCGGGAACGCACCGCCCTGGAAGATCTTCGGTGCATTGGCGGCGAAGTACAGGCTGTCCACCATGAGAAAACCCAACAGCATCGGAATAGCCAGCCAGCGAGGTGTTTTCCAAAGCAGCAATACAACGGCCGAGGACAGAATGGTGGTAATCAGCATGGTCCCCGTCACCGCCACGCCATAAGCCGCCGCCAGTGCACTGGACGATTCAAAACCGATGACCAGCAACACGACGCCGACCATCAGCGCCCAGTTCACCATGCCGATATAAATCTGCCCCTGCTCCTGACTGGAGGTGTGCTGGATAAACATACGCGGCACGTAACCCAGCTGAATGGCCTGGCGAGTCAGTGAGAACGCACCGGAAATCACCGCCTGGGAGGCGATGATGGTGGCCAGTGTCGAGAGCGCGACCATCGGCAGCAACGCCCAGTCAGGTGCCAATAGATAGAACGGATTACGTACCGCTTCAGGGTTCCCGAGGATCAGCGCGCCCTGGCCAAAGTAGTTGAGTACCAAGCCTGGGAGCACCAGGATGAACCAGGCACGAGCAATGGGTTTTCGACCAAAATGGCCCATATCGGCATACAGTGCTTCGGCACCGGTCAATGCCAACACGACGGCGCCCAGAATGGCGACGCCAATGCCCGGATGAACCACGAAAAATTGCACCGCCCACGCAGGATTCAGCGCTTGCAGAACTTCCGGCCGTTGCAAGATGCCGTAAATGCCGAGTGCACCCAACACCACAAACCACAGCACCATGACCGGGCCGAACAGGATGCCGATACGAGCCGTGCCATGTTTCTGTATCAGGAACAGTGCTACCAGGACGACCACGGACAGCGGAACCACCCAATGCTCAATGCCATCGAACGCAAGCTGTAGCCCTTCAACCGCAGAGAGCACCGAGATGGCCGGGGTGATCATGCTGTCGCCGTAAAAAAGTGCCGCGCCAAACAGGCCAAGCAACACCAGCACCCTGCTCATTTTGGGATACGGCGCAGCGGCCCGACGTGCCAGTGCCGTCAAGGCCATGATGCCCCCTTCGCCCTGGTTGTCGGCACGAAGGATAAACAGCACGTACTTGATCGAGACGACCCAGATCAGTGACCAGAAGATCAACGACAGAACGCCCAGTACACCGTCGTGATTAGCCTGGACTCCGTAGTGACCGGCGAACACTTCCTTGAGGGTGTAAAGAGGGCTGGTGCCGATATCCCCATAAACCACGCCCACCGCAGCGACGAGCAAACCCACTCCCGAGGTTCTGGAATGGGATTCTTCATGGGCCGGGGTCGCTGTTTCGCTCACGGGTAGCTTCTCGATAAGGAGGAAGGATTGCACGCATTTTCATGATCAAAAAAACGCGGCAAGTATCGTCGCGAGGGAGAATATCCACCGTAAAGAATCCGTAAAATTGTACGGGTAGCACCCTCCGTCAATGATCCTCAAGCTATCCGCACCTACTTCGCCGTCCCGCCACGAGGTTTATAGAACAGGAACTTCCGAGTCTCCGCCGTCTTGGTGTATTTCTTCGCCCAGGCGGGTTTCACCGTTCTGTCGTGGAAATACAAAGCACCATGGGTTCGGTCCGTGAGTTGCTTGTTGAGCGCCTTGCGCGCGATCTCCTTGGCGAGGGCATATTGGTCGTCTTCCTTTACCTGATCCGCACGTCCGTCGCACCACCACGAAAACTGGCAGGCACCTGCTTCAGAACCTTGCTTGACCACGGCACACACCGTATCTGGAAAACCCTCGTGACCCAGCCGGTTCATGACCACATTGGCGACGGCTTCCATGTCGGCATCCGCCACACCCTTGGCTTCCCAATAAATGCTGCGTGCAAAGCAAGTAATGGCGTCGTCCAGCGGCGCGGCGCCCGCCGGATCGACCGCCTGCACTTCGGAGGTGGTGATGGCCTCGGACTTGGGTACCGGAAGTTCGCTGTCCTTCTCGGCCGCTTTCTGTTCCAGGACCTGCGCTTTGTCTTCGGCTACTTCCTGTTTTTGCTCCTGCTCAGTCGCCAACACTTGGCCGCCTAGAAGGATGATTGCGAAGCAGGTGACTACCCATTTTAATCGCATGATCGATCCTTCCGATGACACTGGCTTGAGCAATGAAACGGCGATGTTGTAGCGCTGACCTGCTGTGATTGTAGTCGTCGCAAGTCATTCCAGCCGTCTGACAATAAACGCATGTCGGCGCAAAAAGGCATTGCGTACGCAGGGGGGAGATCGCGCATCATGAGTGCAGTCCGTCCAAGGGAGATTTTCATGCGCAGCCTGTCATCCGTTTTGCATCTTGCCGTGTTGTCATTCGGGCTGGTGTTCAGCGTCGCCGCGTCGGCGACCGATGAAACGCAGCTGGTCGAGTCGATCAACGTTTACCGCAGCCAGGCGCAGCGCTGCGGTGGCCAGGCGTCTTCGGAGTTGCCACCACTGGCGAGCGATCCGCGTCTGGTCCTGTCCGCCAACAGCATCGGCGACTTGCAGCAGGCACTGGCCCGCGCGGCGTATCCGATGGTCAATGTGCAGGCGATCAGCCTGTCCGGCCCGCGTGATGCGCCGTCCGCCATGAAGGCGATTCAGGAGAGCTTCTGCCAAGTGGTGCTGGACCCGCAATTTGTCGACATCGGCGTCAGCCGCAATGGCCGTGAGTGGCGCATTGTGCTGGCGCGTCCGCTGTTGACCGGGCGATTGGGTGACTGGCAGGCGGAGGGACAGAAACTGCTTGAAGCGATGAACAGCGCCCGCGCCCAGACGCGCCAGTGCGGCACCCAAGCCTTTACCGCCACGACACCGCTGGCCTGGAACGCCACACTGGGCTCCGCGGCCGAGACCCACAGCCGGGCCATGGCCAACAATAACTATTTCGATCACAAGGACCGCGACGGCCGCACACCGGGTGATCGAGCGGAATTGGCCGGTTACGCGGGCCAGCAGGTCGGCGAGAACATCGCCGCCGGGCAAGACACCGTGCGCAAGGTGGTCGATGGCTGGCTGGCCAGCCCGGGTCATTGCGCCAACCTGATGAACCCACAATTTCGCGAGCTGGGTGCGGCTTACGCGGTGGACCCGAAGAGTGACGCAGGCATTTACTGGACGGCGATGTTTGGTACGCCGTGAAGGCTTGAATCGACAGTTGAAAAAGGAATCGTGATTTGAATAAAGCCCCCTCTTCGACCGTCGAACAGGAGCTGCCGAAGCCTGAGGCGATCAGCCTGCGAGAAGCCTTCCTGTTCTGGCTGAAGCTCGGCTTCATCAGTTTCGGCGGGCCGGCCGGACAGATTTCGATCATGCACCAGGAGTTAGTGGAGCGCCGACGTTGGATCTCGGAACGGCGTTTTCTGCATGCGCTCAACTACTGCATGTTGCTGCCCGGGCCTGAGGCTCAGCAACTGGCAACCTACATCGGTTGGCTGATGCATCGGACGTGGGGCGGCGTGATTGCCGGCGCGCTGTTTGTGCTGCCTTCGCTGTTCATCCTGATCGGGTTGTCGTGGGTATACATCGCCTTTGGCGAAGTGCCGGTGGTGGCCGGCCTTTTCTATGGGATCAAGCCTGCCGTGACCGCCATTGTGGTGCAGGCGGCCCACCGAATCGGCTCGCGGGCATTGAAGAACAACTGGTTGTGGGGAATCGCCGCGGCTTCATTCACGGCCATCTTCGTGTTCAATGTGCCCTTCCCGTTAATTGTGCTGGGCGCCGCGATCATCGGTTATGTCGGCGGACGTCTGGCGCCTGAGAGGTTTCGCACCGGGGGCCACAGCGCTACGAAAAAATCCTTCGGCCCGGCCTTGATCGACGACGACACCCCGCCTCCCGAACACGCTCGTTTCAGCAGTTTTAAATTGCTGCGCCTATTGCTCGTAGGCACGGCTTTGTGGGTATTGCCGATGGGCATTCTCACCGCACTGTTCGGCTGGGAAGGCACCCTGACCCAGATGGCCTGGTTCTTTACCAAAGCGGCGTTGCTGACATTCGGCGGCGCGTACGCCGTGTTGCCTTATGTGTATCAGGGCGCGGTCGGCCATTATGGTTGGCTGACACCTACGCAGATGATCGACGGTCTGGCGCTTGGCGAAACCACCCCCGGGCCGCTGATCATGGTGGTGGCCTTCGTCGGTTTTGTCGGCGCTTATGTTCAGCAGGTGTTCGGCCCTGATCATGTGTTCCTGGCCGGCGCCCTCGCCGCCACGCTGGTGACCTGGTTCACCTTCCTGCCTTCGTTCCTGTTCATCCTCGCCGGCGGTCCGCTGGTGGAGTCGACGCACAACGAACTCCGGCTCACCGCGCCGCTGACCGCGATTACCGCGGCGGTGGTCGGCGTGATCCTTAATCTGGCGTGTTTTTTCGGCTACCACGTGCTCTGGCCCAACGGCTTCAGCGGCCAACTCGACTGGCCTTCGGCGCTGATCGCCATTGCAGCGGCCATCGCCTTGTTCCGCTTCAAGCGGGGTGTGATCGAGGTGTTGATGGGGTGCGGGCTGATCGGGCTGGCGGTGCATCTACTGCGCTAGCCCATCAAGACGCAAATCAATGACGTTGCCGTTGTCTCAGTAGCTCGGTCTTCAGCCAGAGGCTGGCCGGTTGTACCCCCGCCGGACAGCGCACTTCATAGGCGCGGCCACTCATACTGCTCTGGGTGGCCGCAAGCTCAATGAAGTCTTCGGCGCTGTTCACCTTGTCCCTCTCTTCGAGATACTCCAGCTTCTTCTCCAGATGCGCCCGGGCCTGAGCACCTGGGTATTCACTCCCGTTGCGCACAAACCGGCACTCACTGTGCTCGACGAAGTCCAGCAAGCTGTTTATTTCCTGAGTGGCTTGAGGTGGGGTTTGTGCCTGCGCATTGGGCATTATGGCGGTCAGGCCGATACCCGCCGCGATCAGCCAGTGGCTGACATGCCGAGTGAAACGTCCAGGCAGAATTCCCATGGTTGGGCCTCGCATAACTGACAGCAGATCAGAGCGGTGGTGCCCGCTCTGAAGGCTGGCGGGCAAGTATCAATCGTCGTCGCGATCCCGATCGCGGTAACGACGGCGATCATCACGACGGTCGTAATCCCGGTCATACCCTCGATCATCACGTTGGTCATAGCCTCGATCATGGTCGCGACGGTATTCACGGCGGTGATCCCGATCATACCTGTCGTCATCTTCCCAGTGAGGAAAGCAACCTCCCAACAAGAGAGTAGCTGCAATGGCCAGGGTCATTATCGCGGTGCGCTTCATTTGAACATCCTAAAAGCAAAGGTCAGAGCTGCGGGGCTGAGTTGACGCTATCCACGAATTCAATCGAAGTGCGTGCAAACCGCAGATACGACCTTCCAGATGCTCAATGATTCCGCAATGTACTCCTTCTAGCTGGCGAGGCTGCTGCTACAAAGATTGCGATGACGGCGTTAGGCCTTACAGCGTTCTTTGGCTATTGCCGATGGTTTTGGCTTTTTCGATGGCCCAGTCCAGCGCGGCTTCCATATCCAGCAGATGCGGTGACGGATGGTTGTCCTCAACGATGGCCGAACCGTCCGGCCAGTAAACACCGATGAACATCCCCAGCGAACCGTCTCTCAATATCTCGGCCTTAACCTTGATCGTGCATCCGTTCGATAGCGTTTCCGAGTGGATCATATGGCGCTCAGTCATGGCTGCATTCCTCCCGTCGTTGCTATCAGCGTAACCCATGCAGCACTGAGCGCGATGACGCTCAAGCGTCTATCTGCACCACCTCGATCCCCAGCTTTTGATAATCCTCGACATTGCCCGAGGCCACGTGACGCTCGGTGATCAGCGTATGCACACAGTTGCAAGGCGCAACAACGAAGGGCTCCACCGCCCCCAGTTTGTCTGCGGTGGTAACCGCAATCACATGGGAAGCGCTGGCGAGCATCGCCTGCTTCACCGGTACCTCATCGAAATGCAGCGAGCTGATACCGACTTCCGGATGAATGGCGCAGACCCCGGTGAACAGCAGATCGGCCTTGATGCCCTCGATCAGTCGTAGGGTTTCATGGCCGCCGGAAGACATCGTCGCGGGATTGAGCTGACCACCGGCGACGATCACCGTGATGTCTTTGTATTCGGCCAGGGTGATCGCGATCATCGGCGACGCGGTGATGGCCGTGATGGAGATGTCGGCGGGCAGCGAACGAGCGATCTGCAGCGTGGTGCTGCCGGAATCGAAAATCACGATCTGGCCATTTTTGACGCGGCGTGCGGCGAGTTGGGCCAGGCGGGTTTTCACTTCATCGGTTTCGCCAACCCGGGTGAAGTAATCCTTGCCCGTGTCCTTGGGCCGCGGCAACGCCCCGCCGTGCACCCGCTGCACCAGCCCCGCGCTGGCCAGCTCCGACAGATCCCGGCGGATGGTGTCTTCGGACACATCGAAATGCTGGCTCAGCTCGGAGGCCATGACCTTGCCGTCGCGTTCCAGGATCAAAAGGATTTTCTGACGGCGCAGCTGCGGGAGTTCGGCGCTGGAATGCTCGGCCTGCATGGTTATGCCTGTTTTTGCGTGTTTGTGCGAGATTAGCCAAACACTGGAGTGAACACAACCGGCATGGCAGCGCAGAACCTGTGGGAGCAGGCTTGCCCGCGATGGCGGCGGCACTTACAGCATTAATGTCGCCTGACACACCACCTTCGCGGGCAAGCCCGCTCCCACAGGATTGTGGTCAACTGATGCCCCTCACAACGCACTCACAATGAACTCGCGCAGCCATTGATGCGCAGGATCACGATGAACCCGCTCGGGCCAGAGCATCGACATCTCGTAACCCGGGACATCGAGCGGTGGCTCGACCACCTCCAACGCCCCCGCATCGCGAACCAGCCGCGACGGCAGCATCGCCACCATGTCAGTGCTCTCCACTACCGACCGCTTCAGATCAGTCTGGGTTTGCAGCTCACGTCAGACAGGCAGAGCGCGATGAATCAAATGCGCGGGCGCCAACCGCAAAAGCGAGTGCCGTGAGTTAAATCGTAATGTGATCTGCAGCAGCTGCCGAAGCTTGCGTCCGGCTTGTAGCAGCTGCCGAGCTTGCGAGGCTGCGTTCGGCAGCTGCTACAAAGAACGCGTCGTGGCTGAAATGGTTTAACCGACTCGCGAATACGAAAAAGCCCGCACAAGGCGGGCTTTGGAATCGATGTAGGTGGCCAGCGCTGGTCTCTGGCTTACAAGGTTTATCGGGCCTCTCACAGAACAGGATTTTTAACTTTAGGCTGTTCTGCCTCACACGGCATAAGGGCTGGATCTCAGCGCGGAGATCTTTCTAACCGTGTACCCTTGGGAGCGCGCCCCACGCTTCCTCGCTATCCCTTTGCGCATCAGTCTGCGTCTTCACCTACAGCTTCAGAATAGCAAATCATTCGAAGCCTGGGTCGGGCTTTTTAGACCGATTCTTTTCCAAGGGAACAGCGGGAGGATTGAAAAATAATAATGGCGCGCCCTACAGGTCGAACCAGGACGACTTTAGCCGGCAGAGAACGCATCAGTGGGGTAGCGTCTGAGAGCGTCCCTGAGTTCAATCCTGATTTTCGCTTGTTCTAGCTCGCTTGGTTGTGGGACTAGCTAGCAGACGGTGCGGGATAGAAATAGCTGCTCCCGCGCAGCTGCAGACTGTATACCCAGATCCCGAAGACCAGGGCGTACTCCTTAAACATCGGGAGCGTCAGCAGGTGCACGATAGAATCGCTGCGCATCTGGCTGAGGGAGAAAGTCACACCCAATGCCAACGCTAGGATAAAGCACAACGAGCTGCTCTTTTTCCTGCCCAGTAACATCAACCCGCCTACGCACATCAGAAGCGCTACGGTACAAACATTGAGCAATACCAGGATCGAAATATCCCCTTGTCGGGTTTGTTCAAATCCTTCGTTGACCACCCAAAGACCCGCTTGAATCAAGACGATAAAGCAGTAAAAGACAGTCATGAAGACCGGGACGGGACGTGTGGTGTACCAAGGCTGAGGCATGTTTGCTTCCATAGTGAAGTTGTTCCTGGAGATTGGGCGCAGTCGCGGATTATAGGGGGTATGTTAACGTTCTTATACGAAGCATGAAAATAGGGGGGGCAGACCACGTTTATATCGAATGAGCCCTGCCCCACCCTCAGGATAAACGTGGTCTATCCCCGTTTATCTTAACTCACCAAACCAACCAAGCAATAAATAAATCAGCCCCATTTTCTTCTGAAAATGAAGACCGTAAGACGTAGTAAAAATATAAAAATGGGAATTAGTTATTCACAATCCACCCACAACTATCCACCATCAATACAACTAATTACATACCACTATATGGATCATCGACATTATCACCAAGTTCACCTTTCGCATTTTTAATCTCAGCTGCGACTTCGGACGACAGATTATCAACATCCTGATTCAGGATAAACCGGAACAACCCAACAAGACCTAGCCTTGCAGCAATAGCCATAAGACATTCAACAGCCTCCAAATCCCTCCCATTCCAACGCAAGATTAAGACCCGTTCTATTTCCTCTCTTAAAGCCCCAGCCAAAATTGTATACGTTTGCCATTGACGATCACTGAGTTCAAGAAAACCCCCTACAACCTCAGAGCTCTCACACTCACCAAGCGCACAATTATCAATAAGTTCGAGAAACTCAGCATGTAATTCATCCTCAGCCATAGAGTCTGGCAAGGAACAATAATACGAAAAATTCTTCATCCTTAAAAATCCACAGGAATATGAGTTAGAGGGCTGAAGTACTGTCCCACTCTCAGAATAAACGTGGTCTGTCCCCGGTTACACCTCCATGGTAAGTACTATCCCTTTCCTCAAAAAGAATTCCAGCAAGCTCTTCTATCTGTGCCTTTGTCGAGGCCAAGTTCAAACACTCCACACCGTATAAATCACAAGTCATCATTTGGCATCACTATGCTTGGTGCACCGTTTGTAGCTGCCGCCGACTTCACATCCAGGCGTCTACAACTAACCAGAGACGTTCAAACCGCAAGCAGAGATAAAATCACGCATAGGTATATCAAGAGAGCTACTCTCTCCAGCAGAAAGAACATCTTGCAATGTGACAATACCCTTTTCAAAATCCAGAGAAACGTCAAAGCAATTAAACTCGAACGCCCTCAGCAGAACGCTCTCTGAGCGCATCCGCTCATCAAAGGCATTTTTCAAAATAGAGCGAACGCTGTCGTCCAACTCCTGGACGACAAATCGGTCTATTAGTGTGCTGCCACTGCTCATAACCATTCCTAACTAGTACGGGAATGCAGTCTGAATCACACCATCCCGAACATTTATTTTGATTGTCGATGTTGGAGCGCCTGAGACGCTTGTTCCAATCACCTTGCCTGCGTTGTACTCAATAACGTGCCCACCTGGACCATTAGGAGTTACCTTCCCATATCTCAATGCGTTATCAACAAAACTAGAGACATCATTAACAGATGTTCCTTGCGAAAACTTACTAACATTCGCAAATCCTGAGTCAGGTCCGTGGCGATAGAATACATGCTCAATACCTGTCATCAGACCACCCTTGTTGTAAGTGCTCGCGCTCCATGATGCATCTATTTGCCTTGGAGCTGGTAATGCCTTGATCGCGTCATCTACAACAGCCCCCGTTCCTTTTACACCTGCAGCCAGAGGCAAAAGCTCAGCGGTATAGCTCAGTGCCGTCCCAACAATCAGGTCAACCCAGTATTCTGGCTCACTAAGCATATAGCCATAATGATCCAACCCGGAAGCTATCTCGCCGTTCTGCGTACGTTGAATCGATGAGGCGAGATTCAGCTTCCACGCCGGTACCGAAAGATACCCTTCCTGCCATGCCACAGGAAGCTGACGATAGAGCTCGTACTCCTTGGGCTCCATGATCAGTAGCGGTTTACCGTCTACACCTAGAATCGTGTAACTGACAGCGCTACCAGATGCATCAAGGTTCTGGATGAGACCGTTTCCAAGAGGCTGCGCAGTCACTCCTGCCATTCTCAAAATCGTAGAGCACCCTATATTTGTCGGATTTTTCCTGCAGGCATCAGTGCTCTCTTCAAAATCGCCCCAATGAGCTTGATAGTTGTACTGCGTAGCATTCGCCGCCACCGCAGCGCCAACCCCGACATCCCCACCCGAAGCCGCCGCACCTAGCACACCGACAATTTGCGATAGCGCGAGAATGTTGGCCTGGGCCTGGTTGTACTCCGCAGAACCCGGAACGAGGTTTGAAGGTAAAAGTTTGTCGCCCAGCAATCCGACCAACACTTCGTTGGCGCCACCTGCCAGCGCTCCGGTGCGGAAATCACCGCCCATCGCTTCAGCCAGCAAGCCACCCAAGCCCGCATGCAAGACAATTTTTGCTAAACCACCCTCCGGCAGGGGCAGATCTCCAATTTTTCCGGCCCCGATCGCGCCACCAATGGGAATCGGGGACAGACCACGTTTAAATCGAATGCCCCCTGCCCTACCCTCAGGATAAACGTGGCCTGCCCCCGGTTACCTTTTTATAATTGCAAATTCTTTTACAGACAACACATGAAGAATACTTTTAACCTCCACTGGCAACTCACAATACTCCCTGCATTTTTTGGGTTTAGCTATCAACTTGTAACCACCATCATCACTGACATCATGGCTAAACAACCCTCTTCTTGCCATATCAACAAATGACCGCAAGTAGCGCTCACGCTGAACACCATCATTAAATACAGGCAGGTTACTTTCAACAATTTCAACTTCAACACCACCAGTTATAGAATGAAAGTAATCATAAATCTCCTCATATTCAGAAATGGACTTTCTTACTACATCGGGAACAAAACCTCGACCTCCCGTCGCAAAATGCGCGAGCAGTCCGCCTTGGTAGGAAGCAAACCAATCTAAATCATTGATCTCTAAAAACTCCTCATCCATTTCCATCATTCAGCTCCAAATATATTAGTGCAGTTCTCACAACGAGGAACCACCTCTCCTGTTCTCGGACGAACCGCTGCAGTAAATTTGATATCGCTAAGTTTTAGACCTGGGTTGCTCAAAAGCAGTTCATTGGCAGCCCTAAACTCAGCACAGCGTCCCAGCGTATTACCACACGCGGTTTTAACCCCCAAACCACCCAAGCTATCAGCATACGCCTTTAATTCAGGCGCAATTGTACCCGGGACAGCTCCGCTCGATGTAGTGACTATTTTCCCCGTCCAAGGATCAACGGCGCCGATAACAGTTGGTGGCTTATACTTGTTACTAAAGGATCCAATATACCGTTCTAACTGATGGCTAGCATCATCAAGAAGCTTAGCAATCGACCCTGCCCTGCTTGCAGCTTCGGCATCAGTTAAAGCACTGGTAGGATTCAGATTTTTCAGATCGTCTCCAACAGCAGTGGCAGTACCCTCAGCCCGCCCAACCGTCTTGACTCCAGCCCCAAGCCCACCTGTCAAAACAATGCCAGCGATTTCTTTGTGATCCCCCAGCATCGTTACATGCGTGGCATTCACCTCATCCGTGTGGTTACTATCTTGGAAGTCCTGAATGATGGCCCGTTCTTCAGCATTCAAGTCACCGTGTGCGTCGTAGTCCTCCAGCGCTAGCGTTCCTCCTTCAGCTTCAGTCCGCTGGCCGTTGCATTCCGCAAAACCCTTGCAATCGAACAAGGCATGACCACTGGTCTTGGAGCTTATTTCGGCGTAGTGATCCTTTACTTTTTGTCGACAAACTTCCGGGTTTTCACTTCCTCGACATCCCTTCAGCTCTTTAACCAGATCGTCAACACCACGATGATTTAGATAGTTGTAAGTCGTGGCGTTCTTCGCAATATCTGCTCCCTGCTGAAGATCCCCATCCACCGCCGCTGCGGCCACAAGCCCCGTCAACTGCGACATCATTACGTGCAACTGGTCGTTGCCATCCGCAAGGCTGATCAGCTGATTCATCAGCGCTTCGTTAAGCCCCGCTGCTGCCGCGCCGGTGGCGAAATCACCGCCAGTAGCCTTCGATAGCAAGCCTCCCATCAACGCATGAGCAACGACTTTTTCAAGACTGCCTTCCGGGAACTTGATCGTAATGTCACCAATCCAGTCAAACCCGGTAGCCATGGCAACATTGCCCGCCTCCCCCACCAGTGCCGCACCGAGGTTGTCGCCAAAACTGCCGCCACCAATGGCGGTTGAGATGCTGCTGGAAATCACCGCACGGCCAGCTACCCGTGCCGCAATGTCGGTGAAGTTGGTGCTGGTGAGAATGGACTTTGTACCTTCCGATGCACCGGCAAACCAATTGGTGTCCGCGTAATCGAGCATGCCCGCGGTGAACCCGGCAATGGCGGCGCCTTTGAGGCTGTCAGCACTGAATGTTTCTTTGAACGCCGCGCCCAGATTGCCTTTGTTGCTGATGGTGCTGGTAACGGCGGTGGTCGCCAGGCTGGTGGCAACTGCGCCCCCGGCACCAGCGCTCACCAAGCCCAGCCCCGCCGGCCCCATGATGAAAGACATCAGGATGGCGATGGCGATCTTCGCCCCCGCCCCGAGACCTGAATTGTCGTACTTGAAGCTTTCGTGAATCTCCTTCACCTGACGCCAGTCGATATCGCCGCGTGCTTCGGCTTGCTTCAACCAGGCCAGTTGCGGATCGGCCTTGACCATCGCATCGATGGATTGACTGACGCTTTGCTGATCGACTTGTTTGATGTCGATGCTGATCTGGCCAGCCGCTTTGATCACCAGTCGTCCCTGGGCGACGAGTTGACTCTGACGAAGGGTTTCATCCGTGGTGCCCGAACCTTTGGCTTCAAACCAGGCCAGGTCGCCATCGCTTTTGGTATGGCTCTCGTCGTGAAGGTCCTTCACCCCTTCAAACGTAATGTTTCCACCACTGTCGAGAATGATGTCCCGATCACTGTTGAGCTTCGCAACCTGATACCGCTGATCCCCACCGCTGGACAACGTCAGATTGCCGCCAGTCTTGATCTCGGTGCCGATGTGGGTGATCTGCGTCACCTCATCGCGCTGGGTCTTTTTACTGCCCCAACCACCGCTTTTCTTCATGTCATACAGCGAGTAGTCGCGGTCTTGCGCGGCCAGCAGTTGCAGGTCGCCATCGGCGTGCAGGTAGGCTTCTTTGCCGGTGCTGATGTCGCTGGCGATCAGGGTCATGTCCTTGCCGGACTTGAGCGTGAGTTTGCCGCCGGCCTCCAGTGTGGTGCCGACCTGGCTGACGTGGTCTTCCTGTCGGGTTTCCTTTTTGTCCTTGAAGTAGGAATGCTCTTCGTCGGCAGCGGCACCGAAGAACACATCGCGCTTGGCCTCGATGGTCACGTCGCCCTTGGCGTCGATCTTGCTCGCGACCACTGCCACATCGCGGCCGGCATCGATTGTCAGGCCGGCACCGGAACTGACCTCTGCGCCGTGCTGGGTGAGGGTTGAGTCGAGGAAGTTGGTACGGCTTTCGGACTTGCGCTCCTCCACAGAGGTGATGCTGACGTCGCGCTTGGCATCGATGGCCATGTCGCCACCGCTTTTCAACACACCGCCAGTGTTGAGGACGTCGCGCCCGGCGTTGATCACCAGTTTGTTGGCGGCCTCGATGCGGGCGGCGTTGTCGACGAAGTCCCGTGCGTGGCTGTAGTCGCCAACGCTGCTGTCGTGGGAGGTCACCGTGCGCTCGTTGACGACGTCGCCGTTGGTGGTCGTGAGCGTCACATCCCGCCCGGCAATGATC
>NZ_AKJB01000092.1:0-3647 GCF_000282555.1 Pseudomonas sp. GM102
TCGGCGTGACCCAGCATGTGAAGGTGGGGACGGCGCAGTTTGTCGAGGCCGGGACGGAGATTCATTACCACGCCGGGGAGAAGGTGGTGGTTGAGGGTGGCATGGAGCTGACGGCCAAGGCTGGCGGGAGCTTTGTGAAGATTGATGCGGGTGGGGTGACGATTAGTGGGGCTGAGGTGAAGGTGAATTCCGGCGGTGGGCCGGGTTCCGGTAGCGGAATCGGTATCCTCACCCCATTGATCCCAGGCCTCGCCGCAGCCGACATTGCCGGTCGCCTGATGAAAGAAGCCATAACCAATCCGACCTGGCTGGAATTGAACCTGCATTACGACAACCTTGAGCCCGTCCCGGGCGCGTCCTACCGCGTTGACTTTGCAGACGGTTCGACCCGTGAGGGGGTGCTGGACGAGGACGGCTTTGCCCGGTTGGAGGATGTCCCGAAAGGACCGGCCAAGGTGTATTACGGCGAGGATCCAAGACCTTACAACCGTGAAAGCGTATCGGTCGTCCAGAACTCTGACGAAAAGGTCAACGCAGATTTACGCAAGCTCGGCCTGGACCCGGACCAGGTTGATTTACAAGCATTGGTGGAGAAAGCCGCAGGGAGGCTGTCATGAGTGACGAAGTAGTTGAGAGCGCAAACGAAGGTGGCGAAGACCGCAGCGCCGCTTACCAAGAGGCTGCGGTAGAACTGGCAAAAGGCATCGCGCTCGGCGCAGTGCCGTTTCTGGGCCAGGCCATCGACGCCTACGACACCATCGAATCCTCTATCGTCCTCTACAACGCAGAATCGACGGCAGGCAAGGAAGACGCGCAATTTGATCTGCTGATGGCCGTCATCGGCTGGGTTCCAGGACCGGGCGACGGCCTGAAGAAGAGCCTGCGCATCGTCAACAAAGACCCGCAACGCTACGCCCCGGTACTGTTCGATCTGCTTCGCTTCGTATTGCAAGAATGCGGGATCAAAACCAGCCCCGAAGAACTGCTCAAGCAGATATTCGATGCAGGCAAACTGCGCGCTGAACTCGACGAAATCATCACCGGCGTAAAAGGCTCGTCCACTTTCCAGAGCCTTCCAAACTGGGCGAAAACGGCGGTCGTCACCGTCCTCGCCACCTCTCGCGACAACATGCCAGCGATGGTGGGGATTGTTGAGAAGCGGCTGGTTAAATGGAAAGGGATGCAGCGCAATAGCTCTGCGGCCTCTTCCGGGTCAAACCACCCCAAAAAAGCGGAAAAGCCCGCAAACAAAGACTCGGCTGTTGCGGCAAAGGGAACCGACGGTGCGAGCGGCACCCATTCCAACCAGGTTGAAGCCTCCAAAGTAGGCCTTCAGGCGCCAGCCAGCATTTTGAATGAAGGGCTGGGGGTTAGTGGGGAGCATATTGCCGATTACATCTGCGCGGTGGAGTTTGGTTGGGGTAAGGATTGGGATGGGCATGATAAGGGGGCGGATGGGAAGTGGTTGGAGGGTGTGCCTAGTGCGAGTAAAACGGGGAAACTCTCCGCAGGTGGAAGCCCCAAGGCAAAACACGTTCTCTACAAACTGTCTGATGGCGCTAATGGAACGGGGATAGATGCCGTTTGGCGAGCCAACCCTTCCAACAATGGAGGCGAGAAATTTGCCATTGTTGAGGCTAAGGCAAGCCGTGACGAGGATGCGCCAAAATTCATGCGTAAACTGAACAACATGCGCAAACCTGGTGTTGGCTCTAAGTTAGGTGTATCAGGATTGGACGATCCAAGCACGCTGCTTGAACCCATCGAAAGCGAGCAAGATACCAGTAGTAAAAGAAGCCCAAGCACCAAGAACACCGGCAGATCAAAAAAACTGCCTTCCAAAAGCTCAAAAACCAGTACTACTAAATCCAAAGACGTACTCGTACAGATGAGCGTGGAATGGATACTAAGTAATCTTCAAAAAGCGGTCGGCAATCGAATACTCGCCGCCCAAGTAGAAGCGTCTTACAGTCGACATTTATTTTATTCCCCACTCTACCACCCGAGCTCCAGCCCTAAAGAGCATGCTGAGGCCAGAATAAATAATGCAAATGAAAGCGAGCACCACACTCACAAAGCCTTTCATTACAATGAGACAGAGGTTAAAGCGTTTGTGAATAAGCGCAAAAAGTCTCTGACCAAAAAGCATGGCGCATTGAATACTTTAAAGGTTGAGGCATGACACTATGAATATACGGCAAAAATTTTTTAGCCAAAAACATTATGAGAATTTCCTCAGAGAACATGACGAGCTAATCGAATTCTTTAAAACAAACAAGTTCAAATCTGACTCTGCTTTAGAGGAAGCCTCTCAGCGCGCCAAATATTTTCAGACGCTTTCTTTAGACAAGTTACTTGCCACCTACACTGCCGGTGAGAATATAGAGACCCTTATTCCTCTCCTTGAGGAACTAGTGAAAAAGTACGAAATCCGCCAAAAAGCCCTGGCCGAATATCAGGGCATCCCGAACATATCGCCACTGGCAATAGACGATGGGCCAAACCAATATGAAGAAGCAGTCCAGGTGATAAGCCTGTGTATACTTTTACACCGGACTGACTTACTCCCACGCTTCGTCAAACTCATTGATGACGCAGGATATGCGAGTGACGATACACTTTATGAGGCCTTACTGAACAAGGTGATGCCTAATCGGCACGATGTAGATGAATGGTATCACGACGTATACACGTTACTTGTTCAAGCGATTTATAGCGATGACAAAGAAGAGCAGCCAAAACTTCTGAAAAAATATTGCCAACAATGGTATCCAGCCTTCAAGCAAGCTCCTTGGCACGACACTCACCTTCAAGGGGAGGAAGGAATTTACGTGGGTTACTGGGCCTTTGAAGCTGGTGCAGTTGCCTTCTTGTACGGCATAGATGACAGCCAAATAGACCACATGGTGTATCCGAAAGCATTGGTCGAGTACGCTCGAAACTATAAGGGTGATATTGGTTCCCAGATTAATCGTATTGTTGCTGGCGAACCCTGCAGCAAAACGGGCTACTGGTTCACCCCGGCTCAAGCCAACTCAAGACGCCACTTCCAACAAGGGGAAATCATGCCAAGCTTCAGTGACTCGAAATGGGGCGACACGCTTTGGTATTGGTCCGGTGATGTGTGAACTTATCTACAAATTACGCTCAGCGGCCACTTCATGGCCCTGAGCGAACACCCGCGTGCCGAATGGAACGACCTCTGGCTGTTGCTGGAAATCGTCCACGAAGGCAAACAGCCGCAAGTACTCGGCGAGAACATCACCAGCGACGTTACCCATAACAAGGACGACTTCCACCAGGGCTACCGCAACCGCTTCCTCGCCACGCCGTGGGACGCGCAATTCCGCCCAGCCCTGGAACACCCAAAACCCAAAGTGCTGGGCAGCCAGACCGCCATCGTCACCGGCCCGCCGGGTGAAGAAATCCACTGCGATGAATACGGCCGCGTCAAAGTGCAATTCCACTGGGATCGCGACGGTCAGGGCAATGACACCAGCAGCTGCTGGCTGCGTGTCGCCACCGGCTGGGCCGACAACGCCTACGGCGGCATCGCCATCCCGCGAGTCGGCATGGAAGTGTTCGTGACCTTCCTCGAAGGCGACCCCGATCAACCGCTGATTACCGGCTGCCTGTACCACAAGGAA
>NZ_AKJB01000093.1:0-4255 GCF_000282555.1 Pseudomonas sp. GM102
GTGAGGGTCCAGCTTTGCGGGCCGGTGCCGGTCGGGTTGCTGCTGGCCTCCTGGCTCAGGCGGAACAGGCCGTTCTGGCTGGCGGGCAGGCTGAAGCCGGGCAGCGTGATCGGGTTGACTTGTTGCTGGGCCAGATCGGGGGCGAGTTGCGCGTTGATGGAGATCGGCGTCGAGTAGCCACTGCCCGCGCCGGTGTCAGCCTTGGTGCGACCCGCCGCCACATAGGCGTAGTACGGGCGAATCACGCTGTTGTTGATGTTCTGGGTGGCATCGAGGGTGACGTTTCCACCCGCCTGGATGATGGCATCCAGGGATTCGCCGCTGATGACGCGGCTGCTGGTCGGCAGTGTTTCGCCCATCCAGGCCAGAAAGTTGCTCATGTCCTGTTCGACGGTGGCCGAAGGGGTCGGGTTGTTTCGTTGGGTGAAGAGGTCGGCCATTCTAATGGCCGAGGCGGTTTCGTTGACCCAGCTTACGAATCGTCGAGTGGTTTCGATGTCCTGCTCTTGCACACCCTTGTTGTTGATCGTCGACGCATGGACAGCTAAATCGCCAGCAGCAGTCATGCTACTGCTGGTGTTGTTCACTTCTCCCGCATTAATCAACAGGTCCGCGCCGCTGTTGATCGAGGCGGCTTCAGAATGTAGCGTGACCTTCAAGCGATCGGTTTCTGCAATTTCCCAAAGGCCGTTTCTGCGATTACCACCACGACTGTCACATCCACCCGCGATCAGTGTGCAGGGCAACTCAGTGATGGTCGCGACACTTTTCTCATGCTCGGTGTACTGCAACACATCCATGACGTTGTTAACCGTCGTGGCGGCGATCGTCAGATCGCCCGTGCTATCAATCCCGCCAGACCTGTTGTCCAGCAGATCAGCCTTGGTGCCGTTTTTGTCCCTGGCAATGAGCGTGCTGCCCAGGCTGTAGACCTGCCCGTAGTAGTTGGTGAAGCTGGGGCTCAGGAGCTGCATGTCTGCGCCACTGAAGATCAAGCCGCGGTCGTTGCGTAACTCGCCGGTGGTCAACGTCAGGTTCTTGCCGGCGCCCACTGTGCCAGTGTTGTTTACGCCACCGGCCGTCAGGGTCAGGTCGGCAGCCGACGTCAGGCGACCCGCATTGTTGAGCTGCCCACCCACGGAAATGGTTGTATTGCCGCCACCGGCGATGCTCGATGCAGCATTGAGGTTCAGTTGTGCAGCGCTGAGGTCAAATGTTCCCAGGCTGCTGACCCGGCCATTGCCGGAGTACGTGCCACCCAGACTCAGGCTCAGGCTGCCGTCACTGGCAATCAGGCCATCGTTACTCCAATTGCCGCCGTTACCGGTCAGTGTGCTGACGGCTAGCAGTTGACCGCTGGCCGTCTGGTTGAGGCTGTTGATGTTGACGGTCAGGCGATCGGCCTGGATCACGCTGCTGTTGGTCCAGCCGTCGCCGGTGAGGGTCAGGCCACCACGGGTGACGAAGTTGCCGCCAGCGCTGCCCAGTTGCCCGGTGGCGATGTCGAAGAGGCCGGTGCCGACGTGCAGCACGTTGCCACCGACGTTCAGCAAGCCACTGGCAGTGAGGGTCAGGTTGGTGTTGGCGGATTCCACGGTGCCATTGCGGTTGTCGAACAGGCCGCCGATGGCGAACGTGGTTTTACCATTGGCGCCTAGCGCGCGAAGTTGACCGGTTTGGTTATCGAGGCTGGCGGCAGTAATGGTCAGGGTACTTTCGCTTTCGATGATGCCCAGACGGTTGTTCAATGCGCCGCGCAGGCTCAGATCGATCTGCTGTCCGCCGATCTGCCCGTCGTTGTCGCCGCTGTTGTCGAAGTCTTTAGCCGTGACGCTGACCAACCCCTTGGCATAGAGCCCGCCATTGCGGTTGTCGAAGTTGCCGTTGGTGCCGGTGTCGACGATGGCATCACCGGTTTGCGCGGTGATCCGCCCGCCGTAGTTGTCGATGCCGGCCAATGCCTCCAGGTCCAGGCTCTGGGCTTGAATGATCCCGCCCTGGCGGTTGTTGTTCAGATCATAGCCGTTACGCAGTACACCCGTGATGTGGCTGCTGAAGGCGCCTTGCAGGCTGGAGAGCACCCCGCCGCGGCTGTCGAGGCTGGCGGCGGTGATGTCGAGGTTGCCGGCCTTGGCGACGATGCGCCCGCTCTGGTTATCGATGGCGCCGCCGGTTTTTACCGTCAGGTCGCCCTGGCTTTGCAGGCTGCCCTTGGCGTTGTCGAGGCTGGCGGCGTTGAGTGTCAGGCCAGCGTTGCTGCTGAAGATCAGACCGTTCGCGCTGTTCTGCACCGCGCCAGTGGCCGTGAGCGTCAACAGATCGTTGGCCGCGACAGTGCCGCCATTGCGGTTATCGAGACCACCGGTCAACAGGCTCAGCAAACCCTGGCTGGCCAGTTGGCCGCCCTGGTTGTTGATCTGCACCGCGCGCTGAATGACCAACGGGCCGTTGCTCGCCAGTTTGCCATTGGTGTTGGTCAGGGTGCCGAGCAAATCAAGGGTGACCGCGCCATTGCCGGCCAGGGTACCGGCACTGTTGTTCAGATCGGTGCCGGTGAAATAGATATCATGTTGGGCGTTGATGGTTGCGTTGGTGTTGTCGAGCGCTTTGGCCTGGATATCCAGAGCAGCACCACTGTCGATCAAACCTCCCTGGGCGTTGTTGAGTGTTCCGGTAATGACGAAGGTTTGCGCACCGATGCTGGAAAGAATGCCGTTATCGCTGTTGTCGAGGCTGGCGGCCGTGACCTTCAACGTGCTGTTGCTGACCAGTGCTCCGGCATTGCTGTTGCGCACGGCGCCGGTGAGGTCGACCAGCACCTCACCGTCGCGGCTCGACAAGGTGCCGTGATTGCGGTTGTCGAGGCTGCCGCCCAGAAGGCTCAGGCTTTGCCAACCGGAGATCAGACCATTGAGGTTGGTGGTGGCGTCGGCTGTAAGGTCCAGTTGCTGACGACTGATGAGTTTGCCATCGCTGTTGTCCAGGTTGCGCCCGGTCAGCGTGTAGCTTTGGCTGCTGGAGAGTTCACCCCCCCGGTTGTTCAAGTCCCGCAGGTTGCGGATGCTCAGTTGGCCAGTGGTGGTGATCAGGCCGTTGGCGTTGTTCAGGTCGCCGGTGGCGCCGCTGAAGTCGATGGCAATGGCGCTGCCGAGCAACGAGCCGCCGTTCTGGTTGTTCAAACTCGCCGCGTTGATGCGCAGGTTGAGGGTGGCGTTGATCAGTCCTTGGTCCTGATTGTCGAGCTGGCCGTTAACCCGAAGCTCGAGGTCGGCCCGACTGGTGAGGGTGCCGCCGTTGTTATTCAGGCTGCCGGCCTGCGCATCGACGCTTGCTGCGGCGATCAAGCCTTTGACGTTGGTCAGTGCCTGCTGCACGCGCAGGGTCACTGCCTGATTGCCGAGCAGTTTGCCGTTGCTGTTGTCGACGCTGTCGGCCGTCAGCGTGAAAGCCTGGACGCTGGAAATTTCACCGCCCTGGTTGTTCACCGCCCCGGTGGCGGTGATGCTCAAGCCCTGACCGGCGTTCACCAGTCCCGCCACGTTATCCAGAGTGGCCATGCGCAGAGTCGCGGTGGCCAGACTTGAGACCTCGCCATTGCGGTTGTTCAGATGACCGAGGGTGGCGTTGAGATTACCGGTACTGGTGATCACCCCCTTAGTGTTGAGAACCTGATTGGCCGTGAGATTGAGGTTGCCGCTGCTCGACACTCGCCCGTTGCTCTGGTTGTCCAGCGTCCCGGCGGTGATGTTCGCTGTTTGCGCGGCGCTCAGCGTGCCGGCCTGATTGTTCAGGGTCTGGCTGGTGTTGACCGTCAGGTTGCGGCTGGCCACCACGCTTTTGCCGGCGTTGTTGAGGTTCTGCGCGCTCAGGCTGACATCGCCCGTGGCGTTGCGGCTGGTGTCGGCGTTGACCCCGGCCTCGATGATGCCGTTGTTGGTCAATACACCGCCGGCACTCAACGTGATGCTGTCTCGTGCGGCGAGGGTTTGCTGGTTGGTCAGGTTGCCTTGGGTTTGCACGTTGACGGCGGTGCCGGCGTAGACCGGTCCCTGGGCATCGAGACTGGCGGCTTTGACGTTGACGGCACCCGTGGCAGAAGTCTGCGCGAGGCTGAGATGCCCATTGGCATCGAGCTGGATATCACCGCCACTGGCCACTAGGTTGCCATCGAGTTTCACCCCGACCCCGGCCTCGGTGCCCACCAGTTTGATCGCTCCAGCGTACATGCCGCCGAGGGCCGAGGAGTCGATGGCCA
>NZ_AKJB01000094.1:0-23398 GCF_000282555.1 Pseudomonas sp. GM102
GGTTGCCCACTGCGCAGAACCTGCACTCAGCCTTACGAGGGGGCGGTGCGTCAAGATCAACAGCTGCAGGCGAGCTAACGCTCGGCCTGACTGTAGGAGCTGTCGAGCGAAGCGAGGCTGCGATCTTTTGATGTTGGCTTCTGCGTCTGCGTCTGCGTCTGCTTCTGCTGTTGCTTTGGCCTTGGCCTTGGCCTTGGCTTTGGATCTGGATCTGGATCTGCCGCCCCATTCCCAGAGGCCGAACGCAGGTATTGCGCAGGGGGCACCGCGGCAGGGATGCCGCGGTAGCCGCCCCCGGAGCAATGCCGGAGTTGAGGGCATGCCGAGCCTGGGCGAGGCACCTCCTGACCGTATTTCATACCTGTAAACGATGTATCCGGTTTAAAACGTAAAGGATGTCTCCGGTTTCTACCCGGGCAAGCCCGCTCCCACAGGGGATTTGAGCCTTTACTGGCTTCCAGGCAGCTCTTCTTCAGATTCGGTCTTTGTCCGGGCAGGTCGCGGTGTCAGCACCTTCACCACATCATCAATCACTGCCTTACTCATTGCCGTCAGGTAATGCGCGGCCCAGGCGTGGCGGTCGGTGTCTTTGATGTAGGCCGCATCCTCGGTAAATGATTTGGCGAGGAACAGCAGGTCGGAGGCTTGTGACAAGGCATCAACGATGGGGACGCCGGCGCGGACGTTGAACAACGCCTGATCGGAGCAGTAGATGAGAGGGGTGAGGCCGATGGTTTTCAGTTCTGAGGGGGCGGGCGAATCTGTTTTGCTCATGTCTAACTCCTTAACCCGAGGGAGCGGCCACGTTCGTTTCCAAGCGAATGGGTGGCAGCTGTGCGCAGGTTGGAAAACCGGGAGCTAAGGAACCGGCACGCCCGAAGGCGTCCCACGCACAGCCGCCATAACAGGATCGCAGCTGTAAAAACCGCTGCCGTACTGATGGGGGGCGCTGTTGCACTTAACTCGACGGGTTTCCAAGCCCGATCGCTGAATGGTCAGCGACGTCCGGAGAGTATCCCGTCGAAGAAAAGCGCAACAAGGCAGCAAAGTGCCCAAAAAGGACGATTCGGAGTTTGCCTACAAGGTCTGCGGGCGTCATCTGATATTGCGAAACCTTAAGTAAACGAAACTAAACGTGGCGAAAGAATTCACAAGTCGTTCGACTCATTTTTTGTAGGCATGGAAAAACGGAGGTTCGTAGATTCGCGTTTTTTTGCAGCTTGCTGTATGTCGAATTCGACGCGATACTCTGCGTAGAACTGTGTGTTCAAATTTGCATGAGTGTGTAGAGAGGTGAGTATGACGGCATTACTGGAGCGTGCTGACCAAGCGATTTCTGTGACGGCAATGGTCAGGGGGTTCAGCGCGAGGCTAAAAGAGATTTCCAGCCGAGCCACTGAGCGGCTGGTCATTTTCAAAGACAATCAGCCGGCAGCGGTCATTATCAATGTCGATGCGTATCAGGAAATGCTCGACGAGCTTGAGGACCTTCGGGTTGAAGCAGCGGCTCGGGAGCGATTGATCGGTTTTGATCAGGCCAAGGCCGTCAGCCACGACGATATGCGGGCGCGGTACGCCAGGAAAGACTAAAGGAGCTTTGGATGGTTTGGGGCGTTATCTATCATCCGGAGGTTCAGAAGGATCTGGATCTGCTGGGAGCTGTGGCGGCGAATCGCATTCTTGATGTTATCGAAGAGCGGATTATCAACGGCGAGCCGGATAAGAGCGGCAAGCCCCTAAGAGCCAGTCTTGCAGGTTGCAGACGGATTCCGCACAGGTGATACGCGGATTGTTTATCGAGTCGATGGGCAGGCGATCCAGGTTTTGATCGTCGCCGTCGGTGCGCGACGTGATGAAGAGGTTTACGACGCGGCAGAGCGCCGTCTCTAATTAAAAAGCCCCCGTTGCTTTGTGGCAGCGGGGGCTTCTTTGTAGCCATTTATCTGGGTGCAGCGCAGATCCTGTGGGAGCGGGCTTGCCCGCGATGACGGCGGCAGATCCAGCATTGATGTGGCAGACGTACCGCCATCGCGGGCAAGCCCGCTCCCACAGGGGATCTGCGGTGTTTGGTTAAATTGCACTCAAATGAAAAAAGCCCCCGCAACCATAAGGCTGCGGGGGCTTTTTTGTGAGCGCGGCTCAGATCACTCCTGAGCCGCCGTCTCCTTCGCTTGACGCTTCTCGATCACATCCACCAACCGCTGAGCCAACGCCGGGTAGTTCTCGTCGAAGTGATGGCCGCCAGGCAGTTTCATCGCTTCGCCCACGGCGGTCTTGTCGGTGCAGCCGCTTTCGTCGACTTCTTCTTCACCGTAAATGCACACCACTTTCGCGGCGGGCAGCTTGGCCATTTCCGGGCCGGTGGCGGCTTCTTTGCCGGCGTTGCCGAGCCAGCCTTCGACTTCGATTTCGAAGCTGCCGGTGCGGGCGAAGGCCAGCAGGATGATTGCGTCCACCCGCTGCTGTTCGGCTTCCGGCAGGCGGTTGTAGATGGCGGGCAATACGTCCGCGCCGAACGAGTAGCCGGTCAGGATGAAGCGCTTGGTGCCCCATTTCTGCCGGTAGTGCTGCATCAGTTCGGTCAGGTCCAGCGCGCTCTGTTCCGGGCTCTTGTGCTGCCAGTAGTAGCGCAGGGTGTCGATGCCGACCACCGGGTAGCCGATCTTGGCCATTTCGCCGGCCACATCACGGTCCAAGTCGCGCCAGCCGCCGTCGCCGGAAAGGAACAGGGTGACGGTGTCCTTGGCTTGACCGGCCGGGACTTCGACCACCGGGATCTGCAGGCCGCCAGCGGCTTTATCGCCACCGACGAGAATTTTGCGCAGTTCGTTGTTCAGCACTTGCGGCAGGTTGATGTCGTAGTCGCTGATGCTGGTTTCGGCATTGGCCTGGTCACGCACGAAGCCGGCGCTGGTGTCGTCCGGGTTGTCGTTCCAGGCCACTAGCCAATGGCCGTGGGCGGCGCTTTTTGGCAGCAGGTGAGTGCAGCCGGGTTTTTCCAGGGCCAGGTCAACCGAAATGGCCTGGGCCTTGTCGTCCTTCTGCTCGGCCAGCCAGCGCCACGCCAGCACGGCGCCTGGGCCGATGCCGCTGACCAGGGTTGCCGGGCCTTTGAGTTGCCTGAGGCCTGCTTGCAGGGCGCGACCTTGCAGGATGCAGTCCTTGGGCAGGATCACCTGGACGATCTGTGCCGAGCCGCTGCGGCTCAGGGTCAGCAATTGTTTGTCGCTGAGCTTCTGCTCTTCATTGACCGCCACCAGCACCTGGGCGCGCGGCGTGTTGCCGGGGATGACGCGGGTCATCGCGGCGCCATCGGCCGGCGTAAGCAGTTCGAGGGTCGGTTCTGGTGCCGGGCGTTTCAGGTACCAGAAACCGCCACCGACAATCAGGGCCAGCACTACCAGTGTGGCCAGTACGTACCGCAGGGAGCGTTGAATCATCAGCGTTTCACCAATCCAGTCAAGCCGCCTGCAATCAGGGCGGCAGTGTCGGCCAGGGCAACCAGCGGATCGAGTCCGGCGGGCACGGCCATATAACGGGGTTCCCAGTCGGGCTGGAACTTGTCTTTGAAGCGGCGCAAACCTTGGAAGTTGTACAGCTGCTCACCACGGCGGAATACCATCGAGCCCAAGCGCTGGGTCAATGGCGCGCCGCGCCGGGGTTGTAACCCCGACAACGGCACCATGCCCAGGCTGAAGCGCGCGTATCCATGATTTTTATAATGTTGAATCAGGCCGACCATCATGAACTCCATGGTCAGCTTGGGGGCGTCGGGATGCGCGCGCATCAGGTCGAGGCTGGCCAGATCATGGCCGTAGGTCTCGAGCAGGTTGGCGAACGCCACTGGGCGCCCTTCGAAACGAATCACCGCGATGCGGAAGTGCTTGAGGTAGTCATCACTGAAACGCCCGAGCGAGAAACCTTTCTCGCGCACGTTCTTGCCGGTCAGCCAGGCGTCCGAAATAGCCTTGAGCTCATCCATCGGCGCTTGCCCCGGCTCATGGATTTCCAGCGACAGGCCGTCACGGGTGCCGCGGTTCCAAGTGTAGCGCAGGTCCTTCATCTCTTTGCCCTTGGCTTCGAGATCAAAGCGGTGCAGATCGACCCGGGCTTCTTCGCCGAGCTTGATTGCGGTCAGGCCGATGTCCATGTAATACGGCAGGTTCTCGGCGCGCACTTGATAGAACACGGGGCGGGCGTGGTGGATATCGCAGAGGTCGCGGAACTGCCAGATCATTTCCGCCCGTTGCTGGGTCGGGCCGATCGGGTCATACAGCGCCACCAGGCTGCGACCACGGCGGGCGTACATCAGAAACGCCTCGTCGTTGGGGTGAAACAGCAGCGCCTTGTCACCGGTCAGGGCCAGGCCGCCATCCGGTTGGGAGGAGGCCATGAGAATCTTTACCGCGCGGTCCAGCTCGTCGGGCGTTGGCAGATGGATCACCGGGCGTGCGGTGCGCAGCAGCCAGGTCAGAGACACCACCACCAGCAGGACCGCGGCGCCAAGCAGCGAGCGCAAGCCACGCGGGGCATCGGCGTCGAGGGTGAACTGCCACCAGAGTTGATGGCTGTACGGAACGTCCTGATAGGCGAACAGCAGCAACCAGATCGATGCGCCGAGTACGCACAGGCTGGCCACCAGATACAGCGGCGAAAACGGCACTTCGGTCAGGCGGCTGGGGCGATAGAACGAACGCCGGAAAACCCCCAGCAAACTCGCTGTCAGGGTCATCAGGCAAGCCTCTTCCCAGTCGAACCCTTTAAGCAGTGAGAGCAGGGCGCCGACCAACAATAGAATGGTGGTCAGCATCCACGCGGCTGACAGGCGGCGACGCAGCCCCTGAGCCAGCAGCAGGCAGAGCACGCCCACCAGGCTGGCGCCAAAGTGCGAGGCGTCGACCAGTCGATGCGGTATCAGAAAACCGATGTGTTCAAGGCGGGTATCGATCTCTGGCGTCACGCCGGAAAACAACAGCACCACACCGGACAGGAACACCAGCACCGCCAGAATCGGCGCGGCCAAGCCAGATGCTGCACGCAGGGACTGGCGTGTTTGAAACAGGCGCTGGCCTTCGTTGATCAACAGCAGTACGCAAGCCACGAGCAGCGGCAGCACCACGTAGATCAGCCGGTAGAGCAGCAGGGCGGCGGCCAGTGGCGCGGCGCCGAGCTTGTCGGCGAAGGCGGCGAGCAAAATCGCTTCGAACACACCGACACCACCCGGTACATGGCTGAGCACGCCAGCGGCCAGGGCCAATAGATAGACCAGCAGGAATGCACCGAAGGGCGGCGCTTCCGGCAGCAACAGATAGAGCACGGTCGCGGCGGCGGCCACGTCCAGGGCGGTGATGACCAATTGCAGGAACGTCAGGCGACGACCCGGCAGGCGCAAGGTGCGGCGACCGACCTTGACCAGCAGGTTGTCGGGATAAGGCTGTTCCGGCAGGCGACGGCGATAGATGCCGATGGCCAGTACTGTTGAGAGCAGCAGCACGGCCACTGCAATCGCACCCAGCAACGTCTCGGAGAAACCCAGGGCCACGGAGGCGGCGGGCAGGTTGCTGAGAGTGGCGAGGGCGGCCAGGGGCGGCAGGGCGCAGCCGAGTGAGAGGCTGGCAAACAAAGTCATGTGCGCGACTTCCGACGCCCCCACACCATACCGTGCATATAAACGGTAGCGAACCGAGCCTCCCGACAACAGCGAAAGGCCGATGGCATTGCCAATGGCAAACGCGGTGAAGCCGCCCAATGCCAATAATCGCGGGGCCAGCGTCACGCCGGCATAACGGCTGGCCGACCATTCGTAACCCAGCAGAATGATGAAGCCGATGACGGTCGCGGCGAGTGCGCCCAGCAAGGCCGGTTTCGGCACTTCCAGAATCGAGTCGTGCAGCGCGTACAGATCGAGTTCGCTCAGCAGGTGACGACAGGCAATCAGCGCAATGGCGAACAACAGCAAAGTGACCGCCAGACCGATGGGTTGGCGATATTTGCTGATTCGATCCAGCAAGCGCAAGCGCTCGGCTTTGATCGGTTGTGTCGCTGTGACGGTGTCTTGTGGATTAGACGAGTTGGCGCGCATCAATCACCTCTTGGATTGTGCGCGACAGGATGGAGGTATCCAGCCAAGTTACCAATCCCTGTAGAAAAAAATAATCACAAATATTAACGCCTCTCACCAGATGTGGGCGATGGCGCGTCATCAGTCGTAGAGGGTTCTGTCTGCGGTTCAGCCTGGGCTGAACTCACAGTCCGGCGATCCCGAACGGCTCACTGCACAGTGACAGATCATTGTTGCGAAAGGACTTTTTCAACAGATACAAAAAAGGCCACTCTTTCGAGTAGCCTTTTTTGATGTTTGGTTGCGGGAGCCGGATTTGAACCGACGACCTTCGGGTTATGAGCCCGACGAGCTACCAGACTGCTCCATCCCGCGTCTGTGTGGCGGCATTCTACAGGCGAACGCCCCAGTGTCAACCGTTAATCCCAGTATGGCTCAAATAAGTTTAAAACGACGGCGAAGGATTGAAGGGGAGACCTAAGTTTCGGAATCAGAACGATTTCTTGTTTCTGTGCAGTAAGGCATAGACCGCTGATTTTTTATAAAACAGGCACGCACAAAAAAGGCCACTCTTTCGAGTAGCCTTTTTTGATGTTTGGTTGCGGGAGCCGGATTTGAACCGACGACCTTCGGGTTATGAGCCCGACGAGCTACCAGACTGCTCCATCCCGCGTCTGTGTGTCGGCATTCTACAGAGGATCGCAGGGCTGTCAACCTTCAATCTCGGTAAAACCTGTTCCTGTTCAAGCGCTTAGGTGAAAAAAGCAACGGCTGACCGATCTGAAACGCAGGCAGGGCAAGGCTTGCGGCTCTATCGAGAGGGGGCTTTCGATTGAGAAAATAAATCTCCGGTGCTTTTCCTACAAAGGAAAAAGAACATTCAGAGTACTGGTGCTATATACAGGTGTCAGTGAGATACTGCCGGTACGACTCACCAACACTTCATTTCTTCGCCATGAACACTGCTTTTATATGACGCAGCGAAAAATCATCCACGTCGATTGTGACTGTTTCTACGCCGCCATCGAGATGCGTGACGACCCGCGCTTGGCCGGTAAGCCATTGGCGGTGGGCGGCTCGGCGGATCGGCGTGGGGTGATTGCCACCTGTAACTATGAAGCGCGGGCTTATGGCGTACGCTCGGCCATGTCTTCCGGACATGCCTTGAAACTCTGTCCGGACCTGACCATCGTCAAGCCGCGCATGGATGCCTATCGAGAAGCATCGAAGGAAATTCATACGATCTTTCGCGATTACACCGACCTGATCGAGCCGCTTTCCTTGGATGAGGCCTATCTCGACGTGTCGGACAGCGCGCATTTTGGCGGCAGCGCCACGCGAATCGCCCAGGACATTCGCCGCCGTGTCTCCAACCAGTTGCACATCACCGTGTCGGCCGGCGTGGCGCCCAACAAGTTTCTCGCCAAGATTGCCAGTGACTGGAAGAAGCCTAACGGCTTGTTCGTGATCACGCCGGATCAGGTGGAAGACTTTGTCAGTGGTTTGCCAGTGAGCAAGCTGCACGGTGTTGGCAAAGTGACCGCCGACAAACTCGGCAGGCTCGGCATCGTCGATTGCTCGCATTTGCGCGAGTGGGACAAGTTGGCGCTGGTGCGCGAATTCGGCAGCTTTGGCGAGCGGCTCTGGAGCCTCGCCCGTGGGATCGATGAGCGGTTGGTGCACAACGACAGTCGGCGGCAGTCGATCAGCGTTGAAAACACTTACGACGTGGACCTGCCGGATCTGATGAGTTGTCTGGATAAATTGCCCGAGTTGCTGGAGTCCCTGAATGGCCGCATGGCGCGGATCGACAGCAGTTATCGCCCGGGCAAGCCGTTCGTCAAAGTGAAATTTCATGATTTTACCCAGACCACTTTGGAGCAGGCCGGGGCAGGGCGGGATCTGGGGAGTTATCAGTTGCTGCTGACCCAGGCCTTTAACCGTGGTGGGAAACCGGTGCGGTTGTTGGGGATTGGGGTGAGGCTGGAGGATTTGCGGGGCGGGTTTGAGCAGATGGAGTTGTTTGAGCGGTAGGGGCAGGGTTTTGGTGCGGTGGTGTATGCAATGACGCCTTCGCGGGCAAGCCTCGCTCCTACAGGTATTGCGTAATCCTTGTAGGAGCGAGGCTTGCCCGCGAAGCTTTTGACTTTAATTCGGTCCCGGATCCGCCACCAGTCGCCCGGCATCCTTGGTCAATGACTTGAGGAATTCGGTCTGCAACTCTGGATCGTTGCGGGTCAGTTCGATCAGGCTCTGTTCCAGCTCGCTGGCTTCTTCTTCCAGACCCAGTTCCGACAGGCGTTTGACCCGGTGTACCCACTGGCTCACTTCGTCGTCTTCGAGGTCGTCGTAAATCAACCCATGCGCTTCGAGTAGCTTGCCGCGCAAGTTGCTGCTGATTGCCAGGGACGAGTCGGTGTGCACATCGTCCTTGTTGTCCTCGACACTGATCTGCAGCTTGCCCAGATGGTTGAGGTCATGTTCGGCGAACGGGCTATCCAGCAGGTTCAGGCGCAACACGCCGTTACGGTCGGTGCTCAGTTCGAAGGTGTTCTTGCCAGCCTTGACCTGCACCGGGCGCTCGCTCCACGGCAGGCTCGAGTACTCCGTGCGCTTGTCGCGCTGGACTTCGTCGATACCCGCCAGGTTCTGTTGTGCCCGACCATGAGACTGCGCGTTCATGAACGGGTTGAGCCCGGCGAAACCATAGCTGAGCCAGTCCTTCGTCACGCTGTCCGGCAGATTGCCGAGGGCGAACACGTTGACCACGTTCGCGCCGACACCGGCCACCACGGCCACCGCGCCCAGCGGGATCTCATAGACCTCCCGCCAGGGTTGGTAAGGCGTATAGCGATCGTAGTGACGCGTGACTTCGAACTCGGTGACTTCGAAAGTCTTCTGCTCGTGGATTTTCACCCGACGTTGCGGCAGCTCAAGCACCTTGGGCTCGCCGACATCAATCTGCAGGCTGTGATCGAGCAATTTGCGCTCGACCCGTTCCTCGTGCTCGCTGCGTTGTGACATCTGATTGGCACAGCCGCTGACCAGCAGCGCGCCGCACAGGGCGGCGCTACCGAGGCCTAAGGTGTTTCGCTTGAACATGACGTCTCTATCTGGTGTCAGCGGCGGATACGGGCCTGGAGGAAAGACAACACGTCAGCGACCGGCAGCGCTTGCGCCTCGGCCTCTGTGCGGCTCTTGTATTCCAGATTGCCGTCGGCGAGGCCGCGGTCACTGACCACGATCCGGTGTGGAATGCCAATCAGCTCCATGTCCGCGAACTTGATGCCCGGGCTGGTTTTCTTGTCGCGGTCGTCCAGCAGCACTTCGAAGCCCGCGGCAGTCAGTTCTGCGTAGAGCTTGTCGGTGGCTTCGCGAACCTGTTCGGTTTCGTAGCGCAGCGGAACCAGGGCAACCTGGAACGGAGCCAGAGCATCGCTCCAGATAATCCCGTTCTGGTCGTTGTTCTGTTCGATGGCGGCAGCCACCACGCGGGACACGCCAATGCCATAACAGCCCATTTCCAGGGTGACTGGCTTACCGTTCTCGCCCAGCACTTCACACTTCATCGCTTTGCTGTACTTGTTGCCCAGCTGGAAGATGTGCCCGACTTCGATGCCGCGCTTGATTTCCAGGGTGCCTTTGCCGTCAGGGCTCGGATCGCCGGCCACTACATTGCGCAGGTCGGCAACGGTCGGAACCGGCAGATCACGCTCCCAGTTCACGCCGAAGTAGTGCTTGTCGTCGATGTTGGCACCGATGCCGAAGTCGCTCATCAGCTCGACAGAACGGTCGATGATGATCGGCAGTGGCAGGTTCAATGGGCCAAGGGAACCGGCGCCGGCGCCAATGGCGTCGCGCAGTTCAGCTTCGGAAGCCATGACCAGCGGGCTGGCAACGCCAGGCTGGTTGGCGGCCTTGATTTCGTTCAGCTCGTGGTCGCCACGGATGATCAGGGCAATCAGTTTGCCTTGTTCTTCAGCGTGCACCACCAGGGTCTTGATGGTTTTTTCGATCGGCAGATTGAAGCCTTCGACCAGTTGCGCAATGGTCTTGGCGTTCGGTGTGTCGACCAGGCGCAGCTCTTCGGCAGGCGCGGCACGAGAGGTTTCGCGCGGTACGGCTTCGGCCTTTTCGATGTTCGCCGCGTAGTCGGAACCGTTGCTGAAGACGATATCGTCTTCACCGGATTCGGCCAGTACGTGGAACTCGTGGGAGCCGGCGCCACCGATCGAGCCGTTGTCGGCTTCAACCGGACGGAATTTCAGGCCCAGGCGGGTAAACACGTTGCAGTACGCCTGATGCATGCGGTCGTAGGTGATCTGCAGCGAAGGCTGATCAGCGTGGAACGAATAGGCGTCCTTCATGATGAACTCGCGGCCGCGCATCAAACCGAAGCGTGGGCGGATTTCGTCACGGAATTTGGTCTGGATCTGATACACGTTGATCGGCAGCTGTTTGTAGCTGCTCAATTCGTTGCGCATCAGGTCGGTGATGACTTCTTCGTGAGTCGGGCCGGCACAGAAGTCGCGACCGTGGCGATCCTTGAAGCGCAGCAATTCAGGGCCGTATTCTTCCCAGCGACCGGATTCCTGCCACAGTTCAGCCGGTTGCGTGCTCGGCATCAACACTTCGAGAGAGCCGGCGGCGTTCATTTCTTCACGCACGATGGCTTCAACCTTGCGCATCACTCGCAAGCCCATGGGCAGCCAGGTGTACAGGCCCGAGGCGAGTTTGCGGATCATGCCGGCGCGCAGCATCAGCTGATGGCTGATGACGACCGCGTCGGAAGGCGTTTCTTTCTGTGTGGCGAGCAAAAATTGACTGGTGCGCATGGTTGGCCGTTGTCGGTTGCTGATGACGAGAAATGACGGAACATTGTACGGGCGAGATCTGCTGGCGTACAGGAGTGCGGCCGGCTGTGTGGCAGGAGGGCGAGAATCTGCGCCCTCTGCGATGTTTCCTGCGTAAAGAGCCTACGATTCTTCCGCGACCTGGGTCTGAACCGGCTCCGGCGTCGCTGTCGGACCTGCGCGGCGGTTTTCCTGAAACCAGTGCAAGGCGATCAACAACAAGGTCGGAACGCCCAGCAGGGCAGTGATCAGGAAGAAGTTGTGATAGCCGAATTTTTCCACCATGACCCCTGAGTAGCCGCCGATGAGGCGGGGCAGCAGGAGCATGATCGAGCTGAGCAGGGCGTACTGGGTGGCGGAGAACTTGAGGTTGGTCAAGCTCGACAGGTAGGCGACAAATGCCGACGTCGCCAGGCCGGAGCTGAAGTTATCCAGCGAGATGGTGGCGATCAGCATCTGCAGATCGGCACCCATATCCGTAAGCACCAGGAACAGCAGGTTGGTACCGGCCGATGCAACGCCGCCAATGAACAGGATAGGCAGGATGCCGAAGCGCACGATCAGCAGGCCGCCCATGCCGGCGCCGACCAGCGTCATGATCAGGCCGAAAATCTTGCTGACGCTGGCAATCTGATCCTTGGTGAACCCCTGGTCGATGTAAAACACGTTGGCCATCACGCCCATGACCGTATCGGACATCCGATAGGTGGCGATCAGCCCGAGCAGCAGCAGGGCTTGCCAGCGGTAACGCAGGATGAAGTCGTTGACCGGCGTCAGCACCGGAGCCAGGCCGCGGCGCCCCATGGCCGACAGGCACAGGCCGGTAAGCGTGATATAGAGAATCGCCCGCAGGAACGCACGGTCTTCGAGCAGCAGGTCCAGTACGCTGACGCCGTTGAACAGTACGCTGGCGAAGTCAGTGTTGTAGAGCTGGGTGAACATGGCCGGTACAGACACCAGCAGCACGATCAGCACGAACACCGACGCTAACTGGTGCACAAAGCTGTAGCGCCCGGCCTGCAACTGGGTACGCAAAGGCACCGGCGGTTCGCGCATGAACAGGGTGGTCAGCAGTGCCGGGACCATCAAGACGCCGAACAGCACATAGGTGCCGGTCCACGCCGCATGCTTATAGTTGAAACCGGTGGAGCCGAAGCCTTCGGCGAAGAACAGTGCGCCGGCCGTCGCCAGTAGGGCCGCGACCCGATAACCGGCCATGTAGCTGGCCGCCAGCGCGGCTTGGCGGGTTTCGTCGGCGATTTCCAGACGATAGGCATCGACGGCAATGTCTTGCGTTGCCGAGGCGAAGGCGACGACCACCGCGATGGCGATCAACCAGGACAGGTGCTTTTGCGGGTCGCAGAAACCCATGCCGATCAGGCCGAGGATCACCAGAGCCTGGGCCAGCACTAGCCAGGAGCGTCGTCGACCGAGCTTGCCGAGCAGTGGCAGGCGCCATTGGTCGAGCAGCGGGGACCAGACCCATTTAAAGGCATAGGCCAAGCCGATCAGGCTTGCGTAGCCGATGGTTTCGCGGGCCACACCGGCCTCGCGCAGCCAGACTGAAAGCGTCGAAAACACCAGCATGTAAGGCAGGCCGGCGGCGAAACCAAGCAGCAACAGCACGAGCGTTGAGGGGCTGGCATAGGCGGCGAGCGCGGCGCGCCAGGTTTTACGGGGCATGGGCTGGAGTCTGCCTCAAGGATTACGGAAACAAAGCGCGCACTCTAACCGCTGTGCTCTACCGGGCGCCACCCATGGCGCTGAATATCAACACGATTGTTCAGGATACTGATGCCTTCCATGCGCAATCGGGCCCGTTGTTCATCCCCCGAAGGGCTGCCCACGGGCAGGCTGATCCGACCGCCGGCACCCAGCACGCGGTGCCAGGGTAGTTTGGTGTCGCCGGGCAATTGGCTCAGTGTTCGCCCGACCCAGCGGGCAGCACGACCCAGCCCGGCCAGCTCGGCGAGCTGGCCATAGCTCACGACTTTGCCCTCGGGCACTTGTGCCAGGGTCAGGTAGAGTGCCGTGCGTCGGATTTGCGCCGCGCTTTCGGTTTCAGCGGTTGAGTCGGTCACGTCCCGGGCTTCCTGAAAAAATGCGCATTGACCGTCTGTAGAGTAAATCCTGGATTGCCCATTGAGAAATGAACTCAATAGAAAAAGTCGGGTCAGTCCTTGTCATGGCCTTATTCGTAAGGATAATGCCGACTTTTTTTCGCAAAGTTGAGCCTTCGATTCGCTTATGTTGTCCAGAACCTTGCTGTGCCTCGCTGTCGCCAGTGCTTCCACTCCCTTGCTTGCCGATACCGTCTGGTTGAAGAACGGTGACAAGTTGAGCGGCAAAATCACCGTATTCGATGGTGGCAAGCTGCTGATTCAGACCGAGTACGCTGGCGCGGTCCCGATCGACTGGAAGCAGGTCAAAACCCTGGAAAGTGATCAGCAGTTGCTGGTCAAGCAGGATGCCTACACCGGTGAAAAGGCCAAGGCGCTGCATGCAGCAGAAGACGGCAAGGTCACCCTGGCCAACGGCGATGGCCCCAAGACTGTGGAGCTGGCAAGTATCCAGCAGATGCTCAAGCCCAAGCCTGTCGTCGAGGATTTGGTGTGGAAGGGTAATATCGATGCAGCGCTGGATTATCAGCGGGCCGAGAAAGACACCGACGATTACGATATCGACTTCAAGACCACTGCGCGTCATGGCAGATGGCGACACACCGCAGAAGGTGAGTACAACCGCGAATTTCAGGACGACGTCGTCACTACCGACAACTGGCGGGGCGAATACTCGCTCGACCGCTTCCTGACCGAAAAATGGTTCTGGCAAGGGCGCGCGGTCTATAAGCGCGACAAGGTCGAAGAACTGGCCCGCCAGCGCACAGTCGGTACCGGCCCCGGTTATCAGTTCTGGGACGATGAGCTGGGCGCATTCTCGCTGGGCTCGCTGGTGAACCGCACGGACTATGAGTTCAGCGATGGCAGCAAGGAAAACTTCTACTCCCTGGCGATGAAGTGGGATTACAACCGCTACCTGATCGGCAAGAAGGTGGAGCTCTTCACCAATGGCGAAGTTGGCAAGCCGTTGTCAGGCGTAGCTGATTACGCACTCGATGCCGAAATGGGCTTGCGCTACAAAGTGACCGATTGGGCGTCGCTTAACCTGAAGGCCGAGCGAGACATTATCAGCGGTACTGACGATGCGGATCTGAGCAAGACCCGTTACACGGCGGGTTTTGGCGTGGCCTGGTAACACTGAAAAATCAAAAGATCGCAGCCTCGCTTCGCTCGACAGTTCCTACAGAGATCGCATGTCAACGTAGGAGCTGTCGAGCGAAGTGAGGCTGCGATCTTTGTTGCCATGCAAAACACACAGGCACAAAAAAGCCCCGCTTTTGAGGGCGGGGCTTTTTACTAAAGCAAGTACAAGTTAGATAACTTGAACTTCTTCAGCTTGCATGCCTTTCTGACCGCGGGTAGCGATGAAAGAAACCTGTTGGCCTTCTTTCAGGCTTTTGAAGCCGTCGGATTGGATAGCTTTGAAGTGAACGAACAGGTCGTCACCGGATTGTGGAGTGATGAAGCCGAAGCCTTTTTCATCGTTGAACCACTTAACGGTACCGGTTTGGCGATTAGACATGGTGTAACTCCTTGAACAAAGATAACTGCGACGCAGGAAGAACCCTGGCCGAGACTGAGTGCAAAGAGCAGGAAAAATTCTTGTAGATGGTTGGATCGAAATTCAACATATCGTGTAGAGATTCTCAGTGACACAAGCAGCACAGTGGCGCCACCTTAACCCTTTTTCCGGAACGTGCCAATGTTTCTTGCGAAGGTTTCTCTGTTTTCATGACTGACGGTGCATCGAATAGCGGTGAAGGCCCGGAATTCACGGGGGATCGTCGAGAATTGTCTCCCGGACTTTGAACCCGGAGCGCCTGCCCGGTAAGATGCCGGACAGAATTTTTCCACCCTCGCTATTCAGGACACCCGCCATGAGCATCAAATCGGACAAGTGGATTCGCCGCATGGCGCAGGAACACGGCATGATCGAGCCTTTCGTCGAGCGCCAGGTGCGCGGTAGCGACGATAGCCGTGTGATCTCCTACGGCGTGTCCAGCTACGGCTACGATGTGCGTTGCACCAATCACTTCAAGGTGTTTACCAACATCAATTCGGCGATCGTCGATCCGAAAAACTTCGATGCTGGCAGCTTCGTCGACATCCACAGCGACGTGTGCATCATTCCGCCGAACTCCTTCGCTCTGGCCAGCACCGTCGAATACTTCCGCATCCCGCGTAACGTATTGACCATTTGCCTGGGTAAAAGCACCTACGCGCGTTGCGGCATCATCGTCAACGTCACGCCGCTCGAGCCTGAGTGGGAAGGTCACGTGACCCTGGAGTTCTCCAACACCACCAATCTGCCGGCGAAAATCTACGCGAACGAAGGCGTGGCGCAGATGTTGTTCCTTGAGTCGGACGAAGAGTGCGAAGTCTCCTACAAGGACCGTGGCGGCAAGTATCAGGGCCAGCGTGGCGTGACCCTGCCGCGTACCTGAGTCAGCCGTCTGACAAACCGTTGGAATTCCTGAGCGGGCGTACACTCTATGGAATGTACTGCTCCGATTCGCGCAAGGCGGATCGGGCCATCGCTCAGGAGTGCTTCATGAAGATCGATCCGCGAATAAGTGCCGAACTGGCAAGGCTTGAGCCCAATCAGGTTGGCCTGCTGGCCTGGTCCTTGTTGGCACATCCGCCAGTCATGGCCGGGGGCATCCCCACTCAACCAGATCCCGACACGCCCAATGAAGAGCCAAAAGAGCCCGGAGAGCCGACTGTGCCGGATAAGCCACCGCCTGCGCCTGTGGCCTGATACCTGTGGGACAACCTGGTTTTTGTAGGAGCGAGGCTTGCCCGCGAAGGCGTCCTTCCAGTCATACCAAAGCGCAATGTGCCGACGCCTTCGCGGGCAAGCCTCGCTCCTACAAGGGCGGAAGTTACTTGAGGTTACCGCTGAGGAACTGCTTCAACCGTTCACTCTTCGGATTACCCAGCACATCCTCCGGCGCACCTTCTTCTTCCACCAGACCCTGGTGCAGGAACAGCACCTGGCTCGAGACCTTGCGGGCGAAGCTCATTTCGTGGGTGACCATGATCATGGTCCGGCCTTCTTCGGCCAGGCCTTGGATCACCTTGAGCACTTCGCCGACCAGTTCCGGGTCGAGCGCCGAGGTCGGTTCGTCGAACAGCATGACTTCCGGCTCCATGGCCAGTGCGCGGGCAATGGCTACCCGTTGTTGCTGACCGCCCGAAAGGAACGCCGGGTACTGATCCGCCACGCGCGCGGCCAGGCCAACCTTGTCGAGGTAACGTCGGGCACGGTCTTCGGCCTCTTGCTTGCTGCAACCGAGGACCCGGCGAGGGGCCATGGTGATGTTTTCCAGCACCGTCATGTGGCTCCACAGGTTGAAGTGCTGGAACACCATGGCCAGGCGGGTGCGAATCCGCTGCAGTTCATCTGCATCGGCCACGCGCATGCCGTGACGGTCATGGATCATGCGGATCGTTTGGCCGTCCAGGCTCATGGCGCCGTCGTTGGGTTGCTCGAGAAAGTTGATGCAGCGCAAAAAGGTGCTTTTGCCCGAGCCGCTGGCGCCGATCAGGCTGATGACGTCGCCGGTTTTGGCCTTGAGCGAAACGCCTTTGAGCACCTGATGATCGCCATAGCTTTTATGCAGGCCTTCAATGGTCAATTTGTACATGGGACATGCATCCTCAAGGCGAAAGTAGGTAGCCGCTGCGATAGGCTTCGGTGCCCGCGACGTGGGCGATCACCATGCCGGCAGTGGCCATGCGCCGCAGCGAACGGGCGTACATCAGCCCGGCGGCGGTGCAATGAACAGGAGTGACGCGATCATTGATCGGGTCGATGACTTCGGCGATCAGTTGCCCGGCTTCCAGGTATTCCCCGGGCAAGGCCGTGAACACCAGCAGTCCGCCCACGGGTGTCGCCACCGGTTCGACGCCGGCCAGCGGCGTGGCCGGGTAGGGCAGGTCGGGTAATGGCGCCGACTCACCGGCAATCGCGCCGAAGTGAATCAGATAATCGATCAACGCCTGACAGTCGAGGCTGGCCAGCGGGTGATTGACGTCACCCTGGCCGCGCAATTCGACGGTAACTGAAAAACTGCCCAGCGGAATCTCGAACTGCTCGCCGAAGCGCTCTTTCAACTGCCACCAGAGCAGAGTGAAGCATTCATCGAACGATTGGCCACCCGAGTCGGTGGCCAGCAGGCTGGCTTCGGAACCGATGTAGCGCGCCAGCGGTTCGACCTGCGGCCAGGCCTCGGGCGTGGTGTAAAGGTGCGCCACGGCTTCGAAATCGCAATGCAGGTCCAGCACCATGTCCGCATCGCAGGCCAGCCGTTGCAGGGTCAGGCGCTGGGATTGCAGTTGAGTGCCTGCGGTTTGCCGCGCCAACGCCTTGCGCAGGCTGTCGCGGATCAGTTCGAGGTTACGTTGCGGATCGTCGCCGAGCAGGCCTTCGATCTCGTTGCCGACTTCTTCACTCAAGTCGACGAACCAGCGATTGAAGTTCTGCCCGCTTTCCAGTTCGTAGCGGCCCAGTGGAACGTCCATCAACACTTGTTCCAGGCCGACCGGGTTGGCCACGGGCACCAGCACGATTTCGCTGCGCAGCCGGCCGGCGGCTTCCAGCTCCGCCAGACGTTGCTTGAGGTGCCAGGCCACCAACATGCCGGGCAATTCATCGGCATGCAGGGAGGACTGGATGTAAATCTTGCCTTTGGCCGACTGCGGGCCGAAGTGGAAGCTGTGAATCTGTCGCACGGTCCCCGGCAGCGGGGCCAGCAGGTCATGAATCTGGTGGCGCATGTACGAGTTGTCCTAGTGAGTCGGCCCGAGGAAGGCCAGCCATCGGCGTTCGGCGAGACGGAACAGGCCGACCAGCGCAAAGGTAACGGTCAGGTAGATCAGCGCGGCGATGCCGAACGACTGGAATGTCAGGAAGGTCGCAGAGTTCGCATCGCGAGCGACTTTCAATACATCCGGGATGGTCGCGGTGAACGCCACGGTGGTCGAATGCAGCATCAGGATCACTTCGTTGCTGTAATAAGGCAACGAGCGACGCAGGGCTGACGGCATTATCACGTAGGCGTAGAGCTTCCAGCCTGACAGACCGTAGGCCTTGGCCGCTTCGATTTCTCCGTGAGGCAGGCTGCGAATCGCCCCGGCGAAGATCTCAGTGGTGTAGGCGCAGGTGTTCAGGGCGAAGGCCAGGATCGTGCAGTTCATCGCATCGCGAAAGAACGCATCGAGGACCGGCTGGGCGCGCACGGCCGCCAGGCTGTAGATACCGGTGTAGCAAATCAGCAGCTGGATATACAGCGGCGTACCCCGGAACAGGTAGACGTAAAACTGCACTGGCCAGCGGATGTAGATCTTGGGCGAAACCCTGGCGATGGACAGCGGGATCGACGCCAGAAAGCCGATGAAGATCGAAGCGCTGAGCAGCCACATGGTCATGGCCAGGCCGGTGATGTTGTAACCGTCGGTATAAAGGAAGGGTTTCCAGTATTCCTGCAAGAGTTCGATCATCGTACGGCCTCCCGGGAGCCGGCGGCGTAGCGGCGTTCGAGCCAGCGCAGGACGACGTTGGAGGCGCTGGTGATCACCAGGTAAATCAGTGCGGCCAGTACCAGGAAGTAGAACAGTTGATAGGTGCTTTTACCGGCGTCCTGCGCGGCTTTGACCAGGTCGGCGAGGCCGATGATCGAGACCAGCGCGGTGGCCTTGAGCATCACCATCCAGTTGTTGCCGATACCCGGCAGGGCGAAACGCATCATTTGTGGGAACACCACGAAACGAAAACGCTGGCCGCGTTTGAGGCCGTAGGCGGTGGCGGCTTCGACCTGGCCCCGTGGCACGGCGAGGATCGCCCCGCGAAACGTTTCGGTGAAGTACGCACCATAAATGAAGCCCAGGGTGATGACCCCGGCGCTGAACGGGTTGATCTCGATGTATTCCCATTCCATGAAGTCGGTGAACGAGGTCAGCCAGGTTTGCAGGCTGTAGAAGATCAGCAGCATCAGCACCAGATCGGGCACCCCACGAATCAGCGTGGTGTAGAGCTGGGCCGGAACACGTACCAGTTTGACTTTCGACAGCTTGGCACTGGCACCCAGCAAGCCGAGCAACACGGCCACCAACAGCGACAACACCGATAATTTGATGGTCATCCAGGTGCCTTCCATCAGCAACGGACCGAAGCCCTGGAGGCTGAAGGCTGAGAGCCCCAGGTTTTGTAATAGGTTTTCGAACATAAATCAGCAACCTGATCGGGTGAAAAAAGCGCCCATCGCGAGATGGGCGCCGGGCATTATTTGCCGCTGTACAGATTCAGATCGCCAAAGTGTTTCTTCTGAATGGTGGCGTAGGTGCCGTCGTCGTGTAACGCTTTGATACCTTTATTCAAAAGTTCTTTAAGGTCTTTGTTACCTTTAGAGATACCGATAGCTGTTTTCGACGGCAGCAATTCGCTGTCGACCGGCTTGCTGACTTCGTAGCCTTCGCCTTTTGGTGACTTCAAGAAGCCCAGTTCGGCTTGCAGCATGTCCTGGATCGCTGCGTCGAGACGGCCGGAAGTCAGGTCGGAATACACCTGATCCTGGTTCTGATAGGCCTGGGTTTTCACGCCAGCCTTGTCCAGCACGGCCTTGGCGTAGGCTTCCTGGATGGTGCCTTGCTCGTAGCCGACGGTTTTGCCCTTCAGTGAAGCGACATCTTCGCTCAGGCCGGAACCTTTCTTGAATACATAAGCGGTTGGGCCGGAGAACAGCTCGTCGGAGAAGTCGATGACTTTTTCGCGGGCCGGGGTGACGGTCATCGATGAGATCACACCGTCGAATTTATTGGCTTTCAAGCCCGGAATCATGCCGTCGAAATCGCTTTCGACCCATTTGCACTTGACCTTCAGCTCGGCGCAAATTGCATTGCCCAGGTCGATGTCGAAGCCAACCAGGCTGCCGTCGGCTGCTTTGGACTCGAACGGCGCGTAAGAAGGGTCAACGCCAAAACGCAATTCTTTGTATTCCTTGGCCAGCGCGGAGCCGGCAGCCATGCACAACGCCAGTGCAGAAAGGGTCAGCAATGCTTTTTTCATTATTCAATCCCTAAGAACCAATATGAGCGCTTGTGGCGCAGAAGTACTGTTACTGAAAAGCGTAAGACCTATTAAAAGTAGCAATTTCCGAACCAGAGTCCCGAACAAGCGTTTAAAAGGTAATACAAGAAGTGGCAAAGCGCGATTTATGCACGAAAACGGGCATCGCCAGATCCCTGCGCCAGGGTGGTGCTAAATGTGGGGAGAGAGCTTGCCCTGATGCCCAATCTGATCCTGTAGGAGCGAGGCTTGCCCGCGAAGGCGTCCTCAAGTACGCCAAAAGATTCGCGGGCAAGCCTCGCTCCTACAGGATCAACCCACAGAAATCAGGTCAGGCGAGCAAATCCTGCAATGTCGCCAAGTTGTCAGCGTCCTCCACCGACTTGTCCTGCCGCCAACGCAGCATCCTCGGGAACCGCACCGCAATTCCGCTCTTGTGCCGTTTCGACAGGGCAATGCCCTCGAATCCCAGCTCAAACACAAGGGTCGGCTTCACACTACTCACCGGTCCGAATTTTTCTACCGTGGTCTTGCGTACGATGCTGTCGACTTGGCGCATTTCTTCGTCAGTCAACCCGGAGTAAGCCTTGGCGAAAGGCACCAGCGTTCGCTCGCGGGCAGAGGGTGGGCCGTCCCACACAGCGAAGGTGTAATCAGTGTAGAGACTGGCCCGGCGGCCATGGCCCTGCTGGGCATAGATCAGCACCGCATCAATGCTGAACGGGTCGACTTTCCATTTCCACCACACGCCCATGTCCTTGGTCCGCCCGACGCCATATAGCGCATCGCGGGCCTTGAGCATCATGCCTTCGACGCCCAATCTGCGGGAGGCCTCTCGTTGGCGGGCGAGGTCGAACCAGTCTTCACCGGTCAGCACGGGCGAGCTCAGTAACACCGGGTTTGCGCAGGTGTTGATAAGTTGCTCCAGCTGAGTGCGGCGCGTGGCTTGAGTCTGGTTACGCCAATCCTCGCCCTGCCATTCCAGCAGGTCATAGGCCAGTATGACCACGGGTACTTCATCGAGGATTTTCTTGCTGAGCGTTCTCCGGCCGATCCGCTGTTGCAACAGGGCGAAGGGCTGCACAGCGGGTGGCGACGGCGATTGCGGGTCGAAGGTGTCGTTGATGCCCGGTTGTGCCGCTTTCCAGGCGACGATTTCACCGTCGATCACCGTGCCATCGGGCAAACCGTGAACCAGGCTGTCCAGTTCGGGGAAGCGCTCGCTTACCAGCTCTTCACCTCGCGACCAGATCCACAAGCGCCCATCGCGCTTGACCACTTGAGCGCGGATGCCGTCCCACTTCCATTCCACTTGCCACTGACTGGCCGGGCCGAGCAGGGCGTCGAACTGCTCAACCGGGTGCGACAACGCATGGGCGAGGAAAAACGGGTACGGCTGGCCGCCCCGTTGGGCATGCTCATTGGGTGCTTCGGGTGCGATCAGCTTCAGGTAACTGGCGGCGCTTGGGCGGTTGGACAGATCGGTGTAACCCATCAGCCGCTGGGCCACGCGTTTGCTGTCGAGCCCAGCCATCGCCGCCAAGGCGCGGGTGACCAGCAATTTGGAGACCCCGACACGGAAACTGCCAGTGATCAATTTGATGCACAGCATCAGACTCTGGCGATCCAGTTGCGCCCACAGCGCGGGCAAGCATTCGGCGAGGGTCAGCGGGGGCGCGTTACGCAGCGGCAGCAGTTTGTCTTCAATCCACACCGCCAGCCCGTCGGTAGAGGTGTGGTGCGTTTCGGGCAGCACCAGTGAAATGGTTTCCGCCAGATCACCGACGGCCTGATAACTTTCTTCGAACAACCAGGGCGAGAGCCCGGAAAACGCTGTAGCCATTTCCCGCAGCATGCGTACCGGCACTAATTGCCGAGGTCGTCCACCGGACAGAAAGTACACCGCCCAGGCGGCATCTTCGGGCGTGGCCTGGGCGAAATAGCTCTGCATCGCCGCCAGTTTGGCGTTGCTCGAGGTGGTGGCGTCGAGTTCGGCATACAAGTCGGCGAAGGCTTTCATGCCAGCACCTCGGCGCTCTCGGGTTCTAGGACCGAGGTGTCTTCATCATCGCCGTACTCGGTGCTGAAACTCATGGCGTCGAGGCCTTGTTCGCGCAGATAGCGCACCAGCACTCCAATGGAACCATGGGTGACGATCACGCGTTCGGCTGCGGTTTGTTCGATGGCCCAGAGCAGGCCGGGCCAGTCGGCGTGATCGGACAGCACGAAACCGCGGTCCACACCGCGCCGCCGCCGTGTACCGCGCAAGCGCATCCAACCGCTGGCGAAGCCATCGCTGTAGTCACCGAAACGCCGTACCCAAGGGCTGGCACCCGCCGAAGGTGGCGCGAGGACCAAGGCCTTGCGCATCATCGGGTCATGTTTTTTTACGTCACCGGAATAGATCGTTGGCGGTAAATAAATGCCGCTCTCGCGATAAATCCGATTGATGGGTTCAACCGCGCCATGTACCAGAATGGGGCCGAGGCTGGCATCGATGCCGTGGAGAATCCGCTGAGCCTTGCCGAAGGAATAGCAGAACAGCACGCTGGTCTTGTCGGCCGCCGCATTGGTCCGCCACCACTGATTGATCTCGGCAAAGATCTGCGTCTGGGGTTGCCAGCGGTAAATCGGCAAGCCGAACGTCGATTCCGTGATGAACGTATGGCAACGCACCGGTTCGAACGGCGCACAGGTACCGTCGGGCTCGGTTTTGTAATCTCCCGAGGCGACCCAGACTTCCCCCTTGTATTCCAAACGCACCTGGGCGGAGCCGAGTACATGACCGGCAGGGTGAAAACTCAGTTTTACGCCGCGGTGCAGCAATGGCTCGCCATAGGGCAAGGTTTGCAGGTTGATGTCTTCGCCCAGGCGCGCACGCAGAATGCCTGCCCCCGGTGCCGCCGCCAGATAATGTTGATTGCCACGGCGAGCATGGTCGCTGTGGGCGTGGGTGATGACCGAGCGTTCGACCGGCTGCCATGGGTCGATATAGAAATCACCGGGCGGGCAGTACAAACCTTCAGGACGAGCGATAACAAGGTCCATGTTGTTACCCAAATGGAGAGGCCTGTTAGCTAGGAGGTTTGCGCGAGACGAGAAGTTCTATTTATTTTCAAAGAAGGTTGGTGGCGTTAATCAGGCCGCTTTCGCGAGCAAGCCAGTTAAGGTTTTAGAGAGGGAGGATCGCATCTGTGGCGAGGGAGCTTGCTCCCGCTGGGGCGCGCAGCGGCCCCGAATCTGCCATCGAGGGAATCCAGATAGAACACCGACGTCGGTTTTGCGACTGCTTCGCAGC
>NZ_AKJB01000095.1:0-31182 GCF_000282555.1 Pseudomonas sp. GM102
CCCCCCCCTGCCGTTCGAAGGCACCGAATTGCTGTTCGCGCCGCATCCGGGCGTGGTGAGTTTCCTGCGTAAACCCGGTGAGTGGGTTGAAGCGGGCGACGAGATTTTTGAAGTGATCGATCCGTTATCGGATCGGGTCAGCACGGTGTGTGCTGGTACGTCCGGGGTGCTGTTTGCCATTGAACGGCTGCGTTATGCCCAACCCGGTTTCTGGCTGGCCAAGGTGGCGGGGCGCGAAGCGCTGCGTCACGGGCGCTTGCTCAACGACTGACTGACTGTTTTTGTGAGAACCGACCGCATGTACAAACTTGAAGTCCAAGACCTGCATAAACGCTATGGCAGTCACGAAGTGCTCAAGGGCGTGTCCCTGAAGGCGGCGGCTGGCGATGTGATCAGCATCATCGGCTCCAGTGGCTCCGGCAAAAGTACTTTCCTGCGCTGCATCAACCTGCTCGAGCAGCCGCACGCGGGCAAGATTCTGCTCAACAACGAAGAGCTGAAACTGGTTGCCAACAAGGACGGCGCGCTGAAAGCCGCCGACCCGAAACAGCTGCAACGCATGCGTTCGCGCCTGTCGATGGTGTTCCAGCATTTCAACTTGTGGTCGCACATGACCGCGATGGAAAACATCATGGAAGCACCGGTCCACGTGCTCGGCATGTCCAAGACCGAAGCCCGCGAGAAGGCCGAGCACTACCTGAACAAGGTCGGTGTTGCTCATCGCAAGGACGCTTACCCGGGCCACATGTCCGGCGGTGAACAACAGCGTGTGGCGATTGCCCGTGCGCTGGCGATGGAGCCTGAGGTGATGTTGTTCGACGAACCGACTTCGGCCCTCGACCCTGAGTTGGTCGGTGACGTGCTGAAAGTCATGCAGGCCCTGGCACAGGAAGGCCGGACCATGGTGGTGGTAACGCACGAAATGGGCTTTGCCCGTGAAGTGTCCAACCAGCTGGTGTTCCTGCACAAAGGCGTCGTTGAAGAAAGCGGCAACCCGCGCGAAGTGCTGGTCAATCCGCAGTCTGAACGTTTGCAACAATTCCTGTCTGGCAGCTTGAAATAATCAGGACTGCCGTTGCGCACCGGGATAGTGCATGCTTCGCGATTTAGAGGCCGGTCCCGATCCCTGTGGGAGCTGGCCTGCCAGCGATAGGGGGGGCCAGTTTGCATCTTTGGCACAGGCACACCGCCATCGCTGGGAGACCAGCTCCCACAGTTTGATTTCCATCGGTTTCAAGATTTGCGTTCATTTACGGGCTAGCATTGGCCCATGCCTTCATCACTGTTCTTCGTTTCGGATTGCCCGCCATGACTGCCCATCGAATTGGTTTCCTGATTTGGCCCAGCACTAAAGCTCTGACGCTTGCGCTGGCTGAGGAGGCCTTGCGTGTTGCCCAGCGTGTGCACCCGGACGTTGTTTACGAGCTGTCGTTCTTGCAGGCCGAACCGCCGACCGAAGGCGCCTGGCAGCTGCCGGGTGAACCGTGGGCCGGCAAGCTCGAAAACTTCCAGAAACTGTTCCTGCTCGCTGACGAACCGCCGACCTCGCTCGCGCCGTCGCTCAGCAGTGCGCTGAAACAACTGGTGCGCGCCGGTTGTGTGATCGGCGGTTTGTCGGCCGGTGTTTACCCGTTGGCGCAGTTGGGTTTGCTCGACGGTTATCGCGCTGCCGTGCATTGGCGCTGGCAGGACGATTTCGCCGAGCGCTTCCCGAAGGTGATTGCCACCAGTCATCTGTTCGACTGGGATCGCGATCGCCTCACTGCATGCGGTGGCCTGTCGGTGCTCGACTTGCTGTTGGCGGTGCTGGCCCGTGATCACGGTGCCGAACTGGCCGGTGCGGTGTCGGAAGAGCTGGTGGTCGAACGCATCCGTGAGGGCGGCGAGCGCCAGCGTATTCCGTTGCAGAACCGCTTGGGTTCCAGTCATCCGAAGCTCACCCAAGCGGTGTTGCTGATGGAAGCCAACATTGAAGAACCGCTGACCACCGACGAAATCGCCCAGCACGTGTGCGTATCGCGTCGGCAGCTGGAGCGGATCTTCAAGCAATACCTCAACCGTGTGCCGAGCCAGTATTACCTGGAATTGCGCCTGAACAAGGCCCGGCAGATGTTGATGCAAACCAGCAAGTCGATCATTCAGATCGGCCTGTCGTGTGGCTTCTCTTCGGGGCCGCACTTCTCCAGTGCCTACCGCAACTTCTTCGGCGCCACGCCGCGGGAAGATCGCAACCAGCGGCGCAGCAGTAGCCCGTTCGAGTTGTCATCGGTGCCGTCCGAACGCGGTTGACCCTGTCGTTAAGTCTGGCGTCGATCACTCATCGACGTCAGAGCCTTCGGACGATGACACCTCCATTTCCGCGTAATCAATGACCTCATCGACGCCGAAGTCGACGCCTGTCTGCTGGAAATAACTGATCAGCCGCTGCACGCTTTCTTCAGACAGCGGGTTGCCTCTCAGATTGATGCCTTCGCCGACGTCCAGCGGCAATTCCAGAATGTCGGCGGGTATATGGGTGATCGCATTTGCACTCAGGTCCACGGTGTCCAGGGATTTGAGTTGCAACAGGCCTGGCGGCAGTTCGGTGATGCCAGTGTCGTTCAGCAACAGGGTCGTGAGATGGGTCATCTGGCTTACGTCTGGTGTGGCACCCAGCGGGTTGTAGCTCAGGTCCAGGTAGTCCAGGCGCCCCATCTGTGCCAGTTCCAGCGCACTTTGCGCCGTCAGGGTGAGCTGGCAATCGATCATCGACAGTGCGGTCAGATCGCCCATCCTGAAAATTGGCTCGGGGAGACTCTCCAGTCGGTAGTTTCGGATGGTCAACCCTTTGAGGCGGGGGAAACTCTCCAGAAAGCGTCCGGCCCCTGAGGTCAGTCCATCATCACTGTGCAGATACAGCAACGAAACGTGACTGAAGTCTGCACGCATCGCCGGCAGGTCGCCGGTAATGACGGTGGGCAGGGTCAGCTCGTAGGTGGGCTGAAGGTGCTGATTGAAGTCGTCCAGATCGGTTTGCCGGCGCCAGCAACGTTCCACTATCCGTTTGAACGCATCCCGGATCGAGTGTTCTTCAAGCAATTGCTGCGCGGTGAACGGAGCGCCGCTCGTCGGGTGCACCGCCGGGACGTTTGCCGTCCAGGCTGACAGCCCATTGCTGAGGGTGTTGAATTCGGTTTCAAGGCGCGTGATCTCCACTCTGCCGTCGGCCAGTGTGCCGGGTAGCAGATAGATAAACTCACTCGCTTCTTCATGATCCATGCTCGGGTACAGCGTTTGCACTCGATTGACATCCGCCTGTTCGGCAAACACGCCGAAGTCCTGACGCGTGTAGCCGAAATGGCTTTTTATGCGTTCGCGGGCTGCAGTTGAAAGCGGGTTACCACCCAGGTCGAAGCCATCTCTGGTCGTGGAGGGGAGATCGAAGATCGCGGCGGGCAGCTCCTGGAGGCGGTTGTCATTGAGCAAAATGGTGCGAAGGTGTGGGCGGGTCAGTACACCGGCCGGGAAGCCGGAAATGCCGGTGTCCGATACGTCTATGTAGCTCAGCTGCGGCATATTCTCGACAGTGGGGCTGAGCCCCAGCGGGTTTTTGTACAGGTCCAGAATCACCAGTTTGTTCAGGGCTGCCAGGGTGGCATGGCTCTGCGGGGTAAGGGTGACGGCACATTCGCTGAGAATCAGTTCGGTGAGGTTTGGCGATTGCACGATGGTTTCTGGAAGATGATTCAGGGTGAAACCGCGCAAGGCCAGGCGACGCAAGCCTGAGAACCCTCGCAAGAACTCATGCATTCCACGGGTGGCGATATGGCCATCCAGCGAAAGGCTTGTCACGTGACTGAAGCTTTCACTGAGTACCGGAAGCTCGCCCAGTATCGGTTGGGAAAAACTGAACTCGACAACCTGATCCTCGCCATCGCGCAGTGAGGCTTGTCGTCGCCAGCAGTCGAGCAATTCATCCGCCAGGTGTCGGCGATTTCGCTGCTGAATGCTGAATTGCTCAGGGGTGATTCTGATCGGGGTATCCGGCAGGAACAGCGGGATTTCGTTACGCCAGAGGTGCAGGTCATTGCTCAATTGGGCGTGTCTGACCATGAGTCGGGTCAGTTCTGCCCGTGGGCCGGTCGGGTGCCGTTGTAACCGCTCGACAAAGGTTTGCAGCTCCTCGCGTGACAGCTGGGGAAACAGCTGATGGGCGCGCGATTGTAATGTCGGCGTACCGAACGGCGCGCGATGGTAGCCCTCTGTGCCACCGAGCAAGCGCATGACGGTCGGGTCGTAGGTGGGTTTCAGAACCGGATGTTGCGCCAGGACCGCAAGCAGTTCATCGCGGTTCAGGACGTGCGCGCGAATCAGTTGCCTGAGTTTTTCACCCTCTCCGATGTGGATGCCCAGCGCCGAGCGCTCGCTGTCGGGCAGCGCCTGCAGCAGATCAAGGTAGAACGTGTTCGCGCCGCTGAGCTCAAGACCCGTGTCGTCATAGGCCTGATAGGTTCCATCTGGATTCAGTGCAAGTACTTTGCGGGTCGGTGCATCGGCATCGCCGATACTGTCGAGCAGACGTCCGTCATGGGCGTACTCCCGGATTTCCAGGCGCAACTGCCCCGACCAGCCAGGCAGTCGCTTCAGCGTGTGCAGGGCCAGTCGATCGGTGTCGGGGTTGTTGGCGCTGGAGCTGATCTCCAGACCTTCGTAAGCCCGGGTCACCCTGACTTGTTCCCCGGCTTCACGGGTTAGCTGTGTGAGGCGTTTGGACAAGGTACCGCGCTCAAGTTGTTGCAGCTCTTGATCGCTGGCGGTTTGCAGCAGTGCTTCTGCCACGCTGGTCGGTAAACCGTGTTCGGCGTCGATGAGTTTTTGCGCCAGCGGGGAGGCAGTGCGTTCGAGCCGGCGGTATCGATTGTCGAACAGGGTTTCTCGCTTGCTCTCGGCGAGTGCTTTTAGTGCCCTGCGCAATGTGCGGGCGCGGGTGTCGAGGCTGGGGGATGGTGTGCCGAAACTTTCACCCATCAGCGTTCTGGTTTCGCTTTCCCCGAGCCTCACAAACAGCGTTTTGATCAGGTCGCCGTTGCTCAATTGCGTTTGATTGATCTGCACCACGGGTTGGTTGGCGGTGCTGCGTTCCCAAAGGGTTCGCGCTTTTGCATCGACCAGTCGCACCCCTCTGTCAGCGGGCCAGTAGTTGTAGTCACAGAGCAGTTCCAGTTGCGTGATGGAGTCCGCCTTCAGGTAGTCGTTCGGCTGTTCGCTGCCGATCAGGTCGATGAAGGTCTGGATGTCCTGATCGATCTTGAAGCGTTTGAGCGTGTCGGCCAGCAATGGCGGAAGTTGCCTGCCATTCACATGCATCTTGCGCAGGGCGTTCTCATGGCAGTTGCTGATGCTGAGCATTCGTTCACGCATTTGCGGCGAAAAGCGCTGCATGTCGGGGCCGATACGGCGCAAGACAGTGGCCTGATCCCAGCTCAGCGGCTGGTCGACCTCGGTCTGCCACGCGCCGTTGCCGTTGTGCTTCAGCGCGGGTTTGTAGGCTTCGGGGCGAGTCGGGTGTTCGATGCGATACGCGCCGGTCACTGGATCCCGGGACACGTCATAGCGTTTGTTTTCCAGTGCCAGCAGGGTTTTTCCGTGGTGATGGTGCAGCCCAGACTCATCGGGTTTGACGTCGCTGGGGAGTGCGACGGGTTGTTCGTAGGTGCTCAAATCGGGCTTCCAGTAGCGGGTGTCGCCATTGGGAGTTTTTACCGGATTGAAGCGGTCGATGAACTGCACTATTTCGCGGGGTAAAACAGCACGCAATTCGCTCGCTGCAATAAGACCTCCCGCCGCAAATGTGCCCAGTTGCACCGCCGACTCAACCACGCCCATGAAGTGCTCGAAGGCTTCAAGGGTCAGGCCTTGCGCCCAGTCGACAATGCTTTCGAAGGTTTCGTCGAGTAACTGGTAGGCCATGTAGGCCAGCATCAACTCGCCGAGAAACGGCACGAACGGCAGGGCGACGAACGCGACGATGTTGATCAATGCCGAGGCGATTTCACTGAAGGAGTCCCATAGCGCCCAGCGGGCTTTTTGGTCGACCGTTGCGGTGGAGACCGCGATGACTCGTGCATCGTTGAGGATCTTGTCGAGTTTTCGGCGGTAAAGATGCACCCACAGGTCGCCGTTGATCGGCGTCGCGGCAATCTGGAGATTAGGTCGGTGATCAGGATTTTCTCTCCAGGTGGGGCGCGCATCGCCGGGCTGGATCGGTTGCCAGGTGATGGGGGCAAGTCGATCATTCAATTGTCCGAAGAAGTGCCCTCGGTCCTGATGATCGATAAAGCGACTGAAGAACGTCTGGTAGTCATGAGTGCGCAGGCGCTGGATCAGTTCTTGGGCGAATGCGGCGGTGGAGGGGTACTCCTTGATCGGATGCTCGGGGTCGTCAGGAATGTAGGCCACTACTCGGGCCGCTTCGCGCACGAGCTCCAGGTTCGGGCCGAACAGCACAATACCGGTCAGGCGGGCGTTCATGATGCTCAGTTCGTGGCAGAACCACGATTGGCCGCGCAGACGCGAAGGGTGTAAGCCATCGCTGATGCTCTGGATCAGGCGATGAGTATCGGCACCGACACAGCTTTGCATCTTTGCCATGTGCAGGGCGGCGGTGAGTGCCGCCTTCTGGCTGTCGCGTACTCGGGATTGCAGGATGCTCGCGACGACTGGGTTGGTGATGCCCAGATTCTCTTCGAGGTATTTTTTATAGTGCTCGCCGATATCCAGGTCCCGGCAGAGCCGGGTAAATGCGCTGATCGGCATTTGTCTCAAGACGTGCGGCAGTTCATTGAATTGTCCGGTGGGCGAGGGCGGGCTGATGTAGGTCGAAGCCGCCTCGAACGCATCGTCGTGGGTTTCGGCGCTTTCGAAGTTGTGCAGTGCGGCGTCCAGCAGCGACACCGTCCAGGTGCGCGCCGCGCCCGACTTCAGCCGCAGCCACGGGATATGGGCGGGAATATAAAGACGCAAAAAGGTTTGGTGAACGTCCAGCTCAAGGCCGAAGCGCTCCTTGAGCGCTGCAACCAGTAACGGTTCGGCAAAGTCGCTGGCATTTTTCAGGTTGGCCAGGGACTGATCGACGCGGTTCTGCGCTCGCCAGTGCAAGGCATTGAGTGTGCGTAATTCGGCGTGCTGGCTGCGGGGCGTGTTGTTGAACCCGGCTGGCAGACGAGGTTTGGCCTTTCTCAAGGCTTCACGCTTTTGCAGGGTCGCCTGCGTCAGCCAAGGGGGAATGACGCTCATCAGATGCTGGTAATGGGTGTCCCTGTTGAAGGGGGGCATCGGATCGAGATGGATAGCGTCCGGATTTTCGTTAGTAAGGCTCATGAAGGTTGCCGTTGGCGTTAAGAAGGCTACAGAAAACACCATGCGCGCCAGCGACGTGCGGTACATATATACCGCCACCGTAAAATCTGGATGAGTAAGATCCTCGCAACCTGCCGCAAACCCCGCAGGCAGTTTAAACTGCGCCTTTGCGACGCTATTTGTCGCATTGCCGTAAACCCGGGCAAAACCTGTGTTTGCGCTATAAGAAGTTGTCGCTTGGCGGCAAGGCCGGGCTGAAAACTGTCCTTACAATCCCCCCATCGCTCGCCAGTTTCAGGCGAGCGTTCCTCTTCAGGAGACTCCGATGTCCGTTGAGCACGCTGCGGTAGAACGCGCCGATTTCGACCAGGTAATGGTTCCCAACTACGCGCCTGCCGCTTTCATTCCTGTGCGTGGCGCCGGTTCCCGTGTCTGGGACCAGTCTGGCCGCGAGCTGATCGACTTCGCCGGCGGGATTGCCGTTAACGTATTGGGCCATGCGCACCCGGCGCTGGTCGCTGCATTGACCGAGCAAGCGAACAAGCTGTGGCACGTGTCCAACGTGTTCACCAATGAGCCGGCCTTGCGCCTGGCCCATAAGCTGGTCGACGCCACTTTTGCCGAACGCGTGTTCTTCTGCAACTCCGGCGCCGAAGCCAACGAGGCCGCCTTCAAGCTGGCCCGTCGTGTGGCCCATGACCGTTTCGGTACCGAGAAGTACGAAATCGTTGCCGCGCTCAACAGCTTCCACGGCCGTACCCTGTTCACCGTGAACGTCGGTGGCCAGTCGAAGTACTCCGACGGCTTCGGTCCGAAGATCACCGGCATCACCCACGTGCCTTACAACGATCTGGCCGCGCTCAAAGCCGCTGTTTCCGACAAGACCTGCGCGGTGGTTCTGGAGCCGATCCAGGGCGAAGGCGGCGTACTGCCGGCCGAGCTGTCTTACCTGCAAGGCGCCCGTGAGCTGTGCGATGCGCACAACGCGCTGCTGGTGTTCGACGAAGTTCAGACCGGCATGGGCCGCAGCGGCAAGCTGTTCGCCTACCAGCATTACGGCGTGACCCCGGACATCCTGACCAGCGCCAAGAGCCTGGGCGGCGGTTTCCCGATTGCAGCGATGCTGACCACCGAAGACCTGGCCAAACACCTGGTCGTCGGCACCCACGGCACTACGTATGGCGGCAATCCGCTGGCGTGCGCTGTCGCTGAAGCGGTAATCGATGTAATCAACACGCCTGAAGTGCTGAACGGCGTCAATGCCAAGCACGACAAGTTCAAGACCCGTCTTGAGCAGATCGGCGAGAAGTATGGCCTGTTCACTGAAGTCCGCGGTCTGGGCCTGCTGCTCGGTTGCGTGCTGAGCGATGCCTGGAAAGGCAAGGCCAAAGACATCTTCAACGCCGCCGAGCGTGAAGGCTTGATGATTCTGCAAGCCGGCCCGGACGTGATTCGTTTCGCGCCAAGCCTGGTGGTTGAAGACGCCGATATCGATGCCGGTCTCGACCGCTTCGAACGCGCTGCGGCAAAACTGACTCAAGCCTGATAGACCTTTCGACGCCTGACTGTTCAGGCGTCGATCCAAATTTTTGTACCGGACCCGCTCTTCTGTAGGAGCGAAGCTTGCTCGCGAAGGTGTGTCAGCCACCGTGATGTCGACTGACACACCTTCGCGAGCAAGCTTCGCTCCTACAAGGGTTCGGCTTATTTCCCCCAAAAGAGTTACGAGATAGGAGTGACACCATGCTGGTGATGCGCCCCGCGCAAATGGCTGATCTGGGCGAGGTACAGCGTCTGGCTGCGGACAGCCCGATTGGTGTCACTTCCTTGCCGGATGACGTTGAACGCCTGAGCGACAAGATCGCCGCAAGCGAAGCCTCGTTTGCCGCCGAAGTCAGCTTCAACGGTGAAGAGAGCTATTTCTTCGTCCTCGAAGACACGGCCACCGGCAAACTGGTCGGCTGTTCGGCCATCGTTGCCTCGGCCGGTTATTCCGAGCCGTTTTACAGCTTTCGTAACGAAACCTTCGTCCACGCCTCTCGCGAGCTGAAGATTCACAACAAGATCCACGTGCTCTCCCAGTGCCACGACCTGACCGGTAACAGCTTGCTGACCAGTTTCTACGTGAAGCCGGAGTTGGTGGGTTCGCCTTGGGCTGAGCTCAACTCCCGTGGTCGCCTGTTGTTCGTGGCCAGCCATCCGGAGCGTTTTGCCGATTCGGTGGTGACCGAGATCGTTGGTTACAGCGACGAAAATGGTGATTCGCCGTTCTGGGATGCCATCGGTCGCAACTTCTTCGACCTCAACTACGCCGCCGCCGAGCGTCTGTGTGGCCTGAAAAGCCGCACGTTCCTGGCCGAGCTGATGCCGCATTACCCGATCTACGTGCCGTTGCTGCCGGATTCCGCTCAAGAGGCGATGGGCCAGGTGCACCCGCGTGCGCAAATCACCTTCGACATCCTGATGCGCGAAGGCTTCGAGACCGATCACTACATCGACATTTTCGACGGTGGCCCGACCCTGCATGCCCGCGTCTCGGGGATCCGTTCGATCGCCCAGAGCCGTGTCGTCCCGGTGAAAATCGGTGAGCCAGTCAAAGGTGCCGGTCGTCAGTATCTGGTGGCCAATGCCCAGTTGCAGGATTACCGCGCCGTTTTGCTTGAGCTCGATTACGCGCCGGGCAAACCCGTGACCCTGGATCTGGAAGCCGCCGAAGCCCTGGGCGTCGGTGAAGGTGCCAGCGTGCGTCTGGTGGCGGTTTAACGCCTGCTGCTATGCCTATAAAGAATGAATGCTTAGTAAAGCAGCGAGTTTCACGGGTGGCTCAAGCGGCCCGTTTGAGGAGATAGCATGATCGTTCGTCCCGTACGCAGCAGCGATTTACCCGCTCTGATCGACCTGGCCCGCAGCACCGGTACCGGCTTGACCACCTTGCCGGCCAACGAAGAGCGTCTGGCCCATCGGGTCGGCTGGGCCGAGAAGACCTTTCGCGGCGAAGCCGGGCGGGGCGATGCGGACTACCTGTTCGTGCTCGAAGATGACGATGGCCGCGTGGTGGGCATTTCCGCCATCGCCGGCGCCGTCGGCCTGCGCGAGCCCTGGTACAACTTCCGCGTCGGCCTGACCGTCAGCGCCTCGCAAGAGCTGAACATCTATCGCGAAATTCCGACGCTGTTCCTGGCCAACGACCTGACCGGCAACTCTGAACTGTGCTCGCTGTTCCTGCATGCCGATTACCGCAGTGGCCTCAACGGCCGCATGCTGGCCAAGGCGCGGATGCTGTTTATCGCCGAGTTCCCGCAACTGTTCGGCAACAAGATCATCGCCGAAATGCGCGGTGTGTCCGATGATGCCGGGCGTTCGCCGTTCTGGGAAAGCCTGGGCCGTCACTTCTTCAAGATGGAGTTCAGCCAGGCCGATTACCTCACCGGCGTGGGCAACAAGGCGTTCATCGCCGAACTGATGCCGAAATTCCCGCTGTACACCTGCTTCCTGTCGCCAGACGCGCGCAACGTGATCGGCCAGGTTCACCCGGACACCGAGCCGGCGCTGTCGATGCTCAAGAGCGAAGGTTTCAGCTACCAAGGCTACGTCGACATCTTCGATGCCGGCCCTGCGGTGGAATGCGAAACCGCCAAGATTCGCGCAGTGCGCGACAGCCAGGCGCTGGTGCTGGCCATCGGCACCCCCGGTGACGACGCCACGCCGTTCCTGATTCATAACCGCAAGCGCGAAGACTGCCGGATCACTGCCGCGCCAGCACGCTTCGCCGCCGGCACTTTGGTGGTCGATCCGCTGACCGCCAAACGTCTTCAACTCAACGCTGGCGATCAAGTGCGCGCCGTTCCGTTGTCCGCTGCTCGGGAGTCGAAATAATGAATTCGCTATACATCGCCGGTGAATGGCTGGCTGGCCAGGGTGAAAACTTTCAATCGGTAAACCCGGTGACCCAGCAAGTGCTGTGGGCCGGCGAAGGCGCCACGGCCGGTCAGGTCGAGTCGGCTGTGCAAGCCGCGCGTCAGGCGTTCCCGGGCTGGGCTCGCCGTACCCTGGAAGAACGCATCAGTGTGCTGGAAGCCTTTGCCGCTGCGCTGAAGAAACACGCTGACGAGCTGGCTCGCACCATCGGTGAAGAAACCGGTAAACCCCTGTGGGAAGCGGCGACTGAAGTCACCAGCATGGTTAACAAGATTGCCATCTCGGTGCAGAGCTATCGCGAACGTACCGGCGAGAAGAGCGGCCCGCTGGGCGACGCCACGGCGGTGTTGCGCCACAAACCGCACGGTGTGGTGGCGGTGTTCGGTCCTTACAACTTCCCCGGTCACTTGCCGAACGGTCACATCGTGCCGGCGCTGCTGGCCGGTAACAGTGTGCTGTTCAAGCCGAGTGAGCTGACCCCGAAAGTGGCTGAGCTGACGGTCAAGTGCTGGATCGAAGCCGGTCTGCCGGCTGGCGTGCTGAACCTGTTGCAAGGCGCTCGCGAAACCGGTATCGCCCTGGCGGCGAACCCGGGCATCGACGGTCTGTTCTTCACCGGTTCCAGCCGTACCGGCAATCACCTGCATAAGCAGTTTTCCGGTCGTCCAGACAAGATCCTCGCGCTGGAAATGGGCGGTAACAACCCGCTGGTGGTGGATCAGGTCGCGGACCTCGATGCCGCCGTTTACACCATCATTCAGTCGGCCTTCATTTCTGCCGGTCAGCGATGCACCTGTGCCCGTCGCTTGCTGGTGCCGCAAGGCGCCTGGGGCGATACGCTGCTGGCGCGTCTGGTGGCGGTCAGCTCGACGATTGAAGTCGGTGCGTTCGATCAGCAACCGGCGCCGTTCATGGGCTCGGTGATTTCCCTCGGCGCTGCAAAAGCGCTGATGGAGGCGCAAGAACATCTGCTGGCCAACGGCGCCGTGGCGCTGTTGGAAATGACTCAGCCCCAGGCTCAGGCCGCCTTGCTGACCCCGGGCATTCTGGATGTGACGGCGGTTGCCGATCGCCCGGACGAAGAGCTGTTCGGTCCGCTGCTGCAAGTGATCCGCTACGCTGATTTTGAAGCGGCGATCGCTGAAGCCAACGACACCGACTACGGCCTGGCGGCTGGTTTGCTGTCGGATTCCGAAGCGCGTTATCAGCAGTTCTGGCTGGAAAGCCGGGCCGGTATCGTCAACTGGAACAAGCAGTTGACCGGTGCGGCGAGCAGTGCGCCATTCGGCGGAGTCGGCGCCTCGGGCAACCATCGCGCCAGCGCCTACTACGCCGCAGACTACTGCGCGTACCCGGTGGCCTCGCTGGAAACCCCGAGCCTGGTGTTGCCAGCCACCCTCACGCCCGGCGTGAAAATGGCGTAACGCCCAATCGCGGGCAAGCCCGCTCCCACAGTGATTGAGTGGAACACAAAATGTGTGAACACCTCCGAACCTGTGGGAGCCGGGCTTGCCCGCGATGGCCGCGACTCGGTCGCACTGAACAGTTAGTTACTGAAGCCTATAACAACAGATTCTCGTGGAGCCTCGCTGATGAAATCCTATGAAGTCAATTTTGACGGTCTAGTGGGGCCGACCCATAACTACGGCGGCCTGTCCTACGGCAACGTCGCGTCCCAGAGCAACAGCCAGCAGTCTTCGAACCCGAAGGAAGCCGCGCTGCAAGGCCTGGCGAAGATGAAAGCGCTGATGGAAATGGGCTTTCAGCAAGGCGTTTTGGCGCCACAAGAACGTCCGGACGTAGCCGCACTGCGCCGCCTGGGTTTCAGCGGTACCGATGCTCAGGTGATCGAGCGCGCCGCCAAAGAGGCCATGCCGCTGCTGGTTGCCAATTGCTCGGCGTCGAGCATGTGGGTGGCCAACGCCGCCACGGTCAGCCCGAGCGCCGACACCGCGGATGGCCGCGTGCATTTCACCGCCGCCAACCTGAACTGCAAATACCATCGCAGCATCGAACACCCGACCACCAGTCGTGTACTGGGGGCGATGTTCGCCGATCAGAAGCACTTCGCACATCACGGCGCTTTGCCGGCCGTGGCACAGTTCGGTGACGAAGGCGCGGCCAACCACACCCGTTTCTGCCGTGACTACGGTGAAGCCGGCGTCGAGTTCTTCGTGTTCGGTCGCAGCGCGTTCGACACCCGTTACCCATCGCCGCAGAAATACCCGGCGCGCCAGACCCTCGAAGCGTCCCAGGCGGTCGCGCGTCTGCACGGCCTGAGTGATGACGGCGTGGTCTATGCCCAGCAGAACCCTTCGGTGATCGATCAGGGCGTGTTCCATAACGACGTGATCGCGGTGGGTAACGGCGAGGTGTTGTTCTATCACGAGGACGCCTTCCTCGATACCGAGCAGATGCTGGCTGAACTGCACGGCAAGCTCGCAAAAGTCGGTGGGAAATTTCAGTCGATCTGCGTACCGCGTTCAGCGGTCACCGTGGAAGACGCGGTACGTTCCTACCTGTTCAATAGCCAGCTGCTGTCGCGTCCTGATGGCTCCATGCTATTGATCGTGCCGGAAGAGTGCCGTGGCAACGAGCGTGTCTGGCAGTACCTGCAAGGCCTGACCAGCTCGGGCGGCCTGATCCGCGAAGTGAAAGTTTTCGATCTCAAGCAGAGCATGCAGAACGGTGGTGGCCCAGCTTGCCTGCGGTTGCGCGTCGCACTCAACGAAACCGAACTGGCGGCCGTCAACCAAGGGGTTATCATGACGGCACCGTTGTACGGCACGTTGACCGAATGGGTCGACAAGCACTACCGCGACCGCATGACCGAAAACGATCTGGCGGACCCGCAATTGCTGCTTGAGTGCCGGACGGCACTGGATGAACTGACGCAAATCCTTAAACTGGGCGCGGTTTATCCATTCCAGATCAATTGAACGTCGAGAGCGTAAACACATGAGCGATACCCTGCAGCTGATCCTTGAAGACACCGACGGCACGCAACTGGAAACTTCCTGCACCCGCGTCGCGGTCATGTGGCAAGGCAAAGAGCTGTGGATCCAGCAGGACGGCCGCGGCCAGTTGCTGATCGGCGTAGATGTCGAAGAAGGTGACGCTGAATACGCAAACCTGCTGCTGCGCCCATTGGCGACTAATCTGGTAAGTCTGCAACTGGAGATGGAACCGGCTGACGTCGGTGATGATGAGGACCACGTGCACGGCCCGGATTGTAATCACGACCACTAAGGAAACCGCTCTATGCTCGCCCTCGGCAAATTGCTTGAACTGACCCTCGCCGGCCGCGAACCGGCGGAGAAGACTCAACTGACTGTCGAAGGCGTGCGGATGCGCTGGTTGAGCGAAGGTGCGCTGGAAGTCCGGCCACCTGAAGCTCGCGACAATGGCCTGGACCTGCTACTTTCGGCCGGCATCCATGGCAATGAGACAGCGCCGATCGAGCTGCTCGATCGCCTGTTGCATGACATCGCCCGCGGTGACTTGAAGCCGCGTGCACGTATTCTGTTCCTGTTCGGCAATCCCGAGGCTATTCGCCGCGGTGAGCGTTTCATCGAGCAGGACGTCAATCGGCTGTTCAACGGTCGGCACGAACAAACCAGTGGTTCCGAGGCGTTGCGCGCTTGTGAGCTGGAGCGGCTGGCGGCGACTTTCTTCAGCCTGCCGGACCGCAGTCGCCTGCACTACGACCTGCACACGGCGATCCGTGGCTCGAAAATCGAGCAGTTCGCCCTGTACCCCTGGAAAGAAGGTCGTCAGCATTCACGCTTGGAACTGGCTCGCCTGCGCGCCGCCGGCATGGAAGCGGTGCTGTTGCAGAATAAACCCTCCATCGTCTTCAGCTCCTATACCTACGACAAGCTCGATGCCGAGTCCTTCACCCTGGAGTTGGGCAAAGCACGGCCGTTCGGGCAGAACGATGGGGTCAACGTCAGCCTTCTTGAAACCCGCCTGAAGCAGATCATCGAAGGCACCGAGCCGCCAATGACCGACGAAGGCCTGGATGGCTTGCAATTGTTCAGCGTTGCGCGGGAAGTCATCAAGCACAGCGATAACTTCCGCCTGAACCTGCCGTCGGATATCGAAAACTTTTCGGAGTTGAAAGTGGGTTATGTGCTGGCCGAGGATATCGCCAATACCCGCTGGGTCATCGAAGAGCAGGGCGCCCGGATCATCTTCCCGAACCCCAAGGTCAAGAACGGCCTGCGCGCCGGCATCCTGATCGTGCCGACCACCGACGAAAACCTCGCCTGAAAATTATCGCCGCCCCCCTGTAGGAGCGAGGCTTGCCCGCGAAAGCGATTTCCAATTCAACGGTGATGTTGAATGTTGAATCGCCTTCGCGGGCAAGCCTCGCTCCTACAGGGATGGTTTTGTGTTTAGACCGCTACCGCGCGAGGCTCACTACGACGCAACGCCCGCATCTTGTGCAGCGTATCCGCGCATGTTTTCGCCGCTTCCTGGCCTTTATGCACGAAATGCTCGAAGAAGAACTTCTGATGCTCTTCGCCAGCATGGAAGTGGTGCGGGGTCAAAACCACCGAGAACACCGGCACTTCGGTTTCCAGTTGAACCTGCATCAAGCCACTGATGACTGACTGAGCGACGAATTCGTGGCGATAGATGCCGCCGTCGACCACCAGGCCCGCCGCGACGATGCCGGCATAACGGCCGGACTTGGCCAGCAACTTGGCATGCAGTGGAATTTCAAAGGCGCCGCCGACTTCGAAGAAATCGATGTCCGACTCCTGATAACCCTGAGCAATCATTTCGGCGACGAAGCCTTTACGGCTCTGATCGACGATTTCCTTGTGCCAGCAGGCCTGAATGAACGCGACGCGCTCGCTCTGATGGTTTTTGCTTTTGCTATCGATTGCGGTGGGTTGCATGTTCTGACTCCTGTTTGTGTGAAAAACAGGGCGTTATGAATCGAATGGGATTTAAGGGTATGCACGCTCGCACGAGTGCCTGCGGACAGCCCTTTGGCGCCAATCCCGTTCTCTCTTCATCCGGACTATGACCGTCGGCCCCGGGATCACACCGGGTCTGCTGACCTTGTCGCCATCACAGCCATTGCCGTGCTGCCGCCAAGCGCTCGCGGGCTATGCGCATTGCGCGCAATTACCGCCGGTGGGGAGTTACACCCCGCCCTGAGAACGTTTTGCCGCCAGATTGTTTGGCGGCGAAGCGTTTTTAACACATATTTTCGGGGCGTGCATATCCAATACCGGTCAATCAAAATGCAGAACCTGTGGGAGCGGGCTTTCTTGAGGAGTAACGTGCCTTTTCCTCGTTCAAGGCTTGATTATTCGGCGACTTGACCGCAGTAATTCCAATCCAAAAGGGATTTTCCCTGCTTACCGAGGCCAGATTCATGAGCGTTATCGATCTTCGCAGCGACACCGTCACCCAACCGACCGCAGGGATGCTCGACGCGATGGCCAATGCAGCCACCGGTGACGACGTTTATGGCGAAGATCCGACGGTCAACCGTCTGGAAGCCGAACTGGCAAAACGACTGGGTTTTGCCCAGGCGCTATTTGTCCCGACGGGCACCATGAGCAACTTGCTGGGCCTGATGGCCCACTGCGATCGCGGTGACGAATACATTGTCGGACAACAGGCTCACACCTATAAGTACGAAGGTGGCGGCGCGGCAGTGCTCGGTTCGATCCAGCCGCAGCCGCTGGAAGTGCAGGCCGATGGTTCGCTGGATCTGGCGCAGGTCGCCGCCGCGATCAAGCCGGATGACTTCCACTTCGCCCGCACCCGTTTGCTGGCGCTGGAAAACACCATGCAGGGCAAGGTTCTGCCGCTGGAATATCTGGCCCGGGCACGCCGTTTCACTCTGGAAAACGGCTTGGCGCTGCATCTGGATGGCGCGCGGCTCTACAATGCGGCGGTCAAGCTGGGTGTCGATGCCCGAGAGATCACTCAGCATTTCGATTCGGTTTCGGTCTGCCTGTCCAAAGGCCTGGGCGCGCCGATCGGTTCGGTGCTGTGCGGCTCGGTCGAGTTGATCGCCAAGGCGCGGCGTCTGCGCAAAATGGTCGGCGGCGGCATGCGCCAGGCCGGGATTCTCGCCGCAGCGGGGCTTTATGCGCTGGACAACAACGTTCAGCGCCTGGCAGATGATCATGCCAATGCGCACTATTTGGCCGACGGCCTGCGAGCAGCGGGCTATGAGGTCGAGCCGGTGCAGACCAACATGGTTTACGTGCAAATGGGCGACAAGGCCGAAGCGATCAAGGCTTTTGCCGCGACACGCGGGATCAAGCTCAGCGCTGCCGGTCGTCTGCGAATGGTCACGCACATGGACGTCAGTCGTGCGCAAATCGAGCAAGTCGTCGCCACATTTGCCGACTTTTCTCACAACTGACCGTGTTAGCCGTCCAATTGACTGTTTCTATCGTATAAACACGCTGTACCCCGCGCGCAGGGCCGATATAATGCGGCCCTTTGCCGTCGCTTCGTCTGTTGACGTTTCGCACAGGCCTTTGGCCGCAGCCTCCGTGGAAGAACCTAATGAAAAGCGCAGAAATCCGTGAAGCCTTCCTTCGCTTCTTCGAAGAGCAAGGCCACACCCGTGTAGCCTCCAGCTCTTTGATTCCGGGCAACGACCCAACCCTGCTGTTCACTAACGCGGGGATGAACCAATTCAAGGACTGCTTTCTGGGCCAGGAAAAGCGCGCGTACACCCGCGCTGTAAGCAGCCAGAAATGCGTGCGCGCCGGCGGCAAGCACAACGACCTGGAAAACGTCGGTTATACCGCCCGTCACCACACCTTCTTCGAAATGCTGGGTAACTTCAGCTTCGGTGATTATTTCAAGCGTGATGCCATCACCTACGCCTGGAACTTCCTGACCTCCGAAAAGTGGCTGAACCTGCCGAAAGAAAAGCTCTGGGTCACCGTCTACGCCAGCGATGACGAGGCGTACGACATCTGGACCAAAGACATCGGCGTGCCGGCCGAGCGCATGGTTCGCATCGGCGACAACAAGGGCGCGCCGTACGCGTCCGACAACTTCTGGACCATGGGCGATACCGGCCCATGCGGTCCTTGCACCGAGATTTTCTATGATCACGGCGCCGACATCTGGGGTGGCCCACCGGGTTCGCCGGAAGAAGACGGCGACCGTTACATCGAAATCTGGAACAACGTGTTCATGCAGTTCAACCGCACCGCCGATGGCGTGTTGCACCCGTTGCCAGCGCCGTCGGTGGACACCGGCATGGGCCTGGAGCGGATCAGTGCCGTGCTGCAACACGTTCACTCGAACTATGAAATCGACTTGTTCCAGAGCCTGCTGATTGCGTCGGCCAAGGCCATCGGTTGCACCAACGATGCTCAGGCGTCGCTGAAAGTCGTGGCTGACCACATCCGTTCCTGCGGCTTCCTGATTGCCGACGGCGTGCTGCCGTCCAACGAAGGTCGCGGTTATGTGCTGCGCCGGATCATTCGTCGCGCTTGCCGTCACGGCAACAAACTGGGCGCCAAGGGCAGCTTCTTCTACCAGATCGTTGCGGCGTTGGTCGCCGAGATGGGCGAAGCGTTCCCCGAGCTGAAATCCCAACAGGCGCACATCGAGCGCGTCCTGAAAGCCGAAGAAGAGCAATTCGCCAAGACCCTGGAACAGGGCCTGAAGATCCTCGAGCAGGATCTGGCCGAACTCAAAGGCGACGTGGTGCCGGGCGACGTGGTGTTCAAGCTTTACGACACGTACGGCTTCCCGATGGACCTGACCGGCGACATCGCTCGCGAGCGCAGCCTGACCATCGACGAAGAAGGTTTCGAGCGCGAAATGGAAGCCCAGCGCGTCCGTGCCCGCTCCGCCAGTTCCTTCGGCATGGACTACAACAGCCTGGTCAAGGTTGATGTGGCCACCGAGTTCACCGGTTACACCGCTCACAGCGGTTCCGCGAAAATCGTTGCTCTGTATAAAGACGGGCAATCGGTTGACGCACTGAGCGAAGGCGAAGAGGGCGTGGTCGTTCTCAATCAGACTCCGTTCTATGCCGAATCCGGTGGTCAGATTGGTGATTGCGGCTTCCTCCAGGCTGGCGCTGCGCGTTTCGACGTGCGCGACACCACCAAGACCGGCGGTGCGTTCCTGCACCACGGTGTGCTGGATTCGGGCAGCCTGATCGTTGGCGCTCCGGTCGAGACTCATGTCGATGCCGACGTGCGTCACGCGACTTCGCTGAACCACTCCGCCACTCACTTGCTGCACGCTGCATTGCGTCAGGTACTGGGCGAGCACGTTCAGCAGAAAGGCTCGTTGGTCGACAGTCAGCGTCTACGCTTTGACTTCAGCCACTTCGAGGCGATCAAGCCTGAACAGTTGAAGGCGCTGGAAGACATCGTCAACGCCGAGATTCGCAAGAATTCCGAAGTTGAAACCGAAGAAACCGACATCGAAACCGCCAAGCAAAAAGGCGCCATGGCGCTGTTCGGCGAGAAGTACGGCGACAGCGTGCGCGTGCTGAGCATGGGCGATTTCTCTGTCGAGTTGTGCGGCGGTATTCACGCCACCCGTACCGGCGACATCGGCCTGCTGAAAATCATCAGTGAAGGCGGTGTTGCTTCCGGCGTGCGTCGTATCGAGGCAGTGACCGGTGCAGCTGCGCTGGCCTACTTGAACGCGGCAGAAGAACAACTCAAGGAGGCGGCCAACCTGGTCAAGGGCAGCCGCGATAACCTGATCGACAAGCTGTCGGCTGTGCTGGAGCGCAACCGTCTGCTGGAGAAGCAACTCGAGCAGTTGCAGGCCAAGGCGGCCAGCGCGGCGGGCGACGATCTGTCGGCTTCTGCCCTGGACGTCAAAGGCGTGAAAGTGCTGGCCGTGCGTCTGGACGGTCAGGACGGCAAAGCGCTGCTGGCGCTGGTCGATCAATTGAAAAACAAACTCGGCCGCGCAGTGATCCTGCTCGGCAGTGTCCATGAGGAAAAGGTCGTTCTGGTTGCAGGCGTGACCAAAGACCTGACTGGCCAACTCAAAGCCGGTGATTTGATGAAACAGGCTGCTGCGGCAGTGGGCGGGAAGGGCGGTGGTCGTCCAGACATGGCGCAGGGCGGTGGTGTTGACGCTGGCGCACTGGATGCCGCATTGGCCCTGACTGTTCCATTTGTAGAGCAGGGTTTATAAGGCAGTGTGTCTGGCCTGCGGTCTAGTGGCGGGCCAGAACGCTGTTTGAGTGATTATTGGGCGCCCTTCATGGGCAGAGGCGGCTTTGAAATGGCTTTGATCGTACAGAAATTTGGAGGCACCTCAGTCGGCACTGTCGAGAGAATCGAGCAGGTCGCCGACAAGGTTAAGAAATTCCGCGAGGCGGGCGATGACCTGGTGGTTGTGCTGTCTGCAATGAGCGGCGAAACCAACCGTCTGATCGATCTGGCCAAGCAAATCAGTGGCGACGGCCAGCCGGTTCCTCGTGAGCTGGATGTGATCGTATCCACCGGTGAGCAGGTGACGATTGCACTGTTGGCCATGGCGCTGATCAAGCGTGGCGTGCCAGCGGTGTCGTACACCGGCAACCAGGTACGGATTCTGACGGATAGCGCGCACAATAAAGCGCGTATCTTGCAGATTGATGACCAGAAGATTCGCGGTGACCTGAAGGCCGGTCGTGTGGTGGTTGTCGCCGGTTTCCAGGGCGTCGACGAGCACGGCAATATCACCACCCTCGGTCGTGGCGGTTCCGACACCACCGGCGTGGCGCTGGCGGCAGCCCTGAAGGCTGACGAATGCCAGATCTACACCGACGTCGACGGCGTCTACACCACCGACCCGCGTGTGGTGTCCGTGGCTCAGCGCCTGGACAAGATCACCTTCGAAGAGATGCTGGAAATGGCCAGCCTCGGTTCCAAGGTGTTGCAGATCCGTGCGGTGGAATTCGCCGGCAAGTACAACGTTCCGCTGCGCGTACTGCACAGCTTCAAGGAGGGTCCGGGCACCCTCATTACTATTGATGAAGAGGAAACCATGGAACAGCCGATCATTTCCGGCATCGCTTTCAACCGCGATGAAGCCAAGCTGACCATCCGTGGCGTGCCAGACACCCCGGGCGTGGCGTTCAAGATTCTCGGCCCGATCAGTGCCGCGAACATCGAAGTCGACATGATCGTGCAGAACGTTGCGCACGATAACACCACCGACTTCACCTTCACCGTGCACCGCAACGACTACCAGGCGGCGCACACCGTGCTGGAAAACACCGCTCGCGAGATCGGTGCCCGTGAAATCGTTGGCGACACCAAGATTGCCAAGGTCTCGATCGTCGGCGTCGGCATGCGCTCCCACGCAGGCGTAGCCAGCCGCATGTTCGAATCCCTGGCGAAAGAGAGTATCAACATCCAGATGATCTCGACGTCGGAAATCAAGGTGTCGGTGGTGATCGAAGAGAAGTACCTGGAACTGGCTGTGCGCGCTCTGCACACGGCTTTCGAACTGGATGCGCCGGCCCGACAGGGCGAGTAATGCGCTTCCCGAAGGGCGCGGTCTGACCGCGCCCTTCGTTTTTTTGAATGGCGCGTACCAAAACTGTTCTTTTGCTCGCGCTAGTCAATACTCAGGCATGTAGGGCTGCGATCGTTCTGGTTGTAGGTCGAATGCCTTTTTTTTGCAGACTGTTGTCCCTGAAATGAAATGCGTGAGGAGAAAGGTATGCTGATTCTGACTCGTCGGTGCGCAGAAAGCCTGATTATTGGTGATGGCGAAATCACTGTGACCGTGCTCGGCGTTAAAGGAAATCAAGTGCGTATCGGTGTCAACGCCCCGAAAGAGGTTGCGGTCCACCGTGAAGAAATTTACCTGCGTATAAAGAAAGAGAAGGACGAAGAACCAAGCCATTAATTTTTATCGTTTTTTATGTTTGCAAACGGGGAAAAGGTTGGTTAAGATACGCCCCGTGTTGCGGAGAGCTGGCCGAGTGGCCGAAGGCGCTCCCCTGCTAAGGGAGTACACCTCAAAAGGGTGTCGGGGGTTCGAATCCCCCGTTCTCCGCCATTATTTGCGTAGTACGTTGTAATCTGGCTTCTTCGGTAAGTTGTTGAAATTACTAGAAAAAGTGCTTTACAAAAAGATTCAACGGCCTATAATGCGCGGCAACAAATGCACTCGTAGCTCAGCTGGATAGAGTACTCGGCTACGAACCGAGCGGTCACAGGTTCGAATCCTGTCGAGTGCACCATTTAAGAGTTGTTTGCAGTAATGTGAATAACTTGGCTTCAACCAGTTGTGATCTGGTATAAAAACACAAATGCACTCGTAGCTCAGCTGGATAGAGTACTCGGCTACGAACCGAGCGGTCACAGGTTCGAATCCTGTCGAGTGCACCAAACAACAAAAAGCCCGCGTTTAACGCGGGCTTTTTGCCGTCTGCGATTTGGCTTTTCCTTTGGTGCAACCTTTCTCGTCGAACTCGATGTTTGCACTACGACCTCGCTTGTTGTCGTAGCGGTAGCTTGTGGCTGAATTGCGGGTGCTGATCTTGTCGGGCTTGCCAAGCGCGCTTTCGACCTCCTGCTGAGTCATGCCGGCAACGACTCGCTGATTGATGATCGCTATGCGGCGTTCCTTCGCGCTGAGCAGATCTCCACATTTGCCCTCGGACTGACCCACGACCGTCGGTTCTCTCCTTTGGATTTTCATACCTGATGTTTCGCGAGCATCGGCTTCTGGCATCAGGGGTATCGCGCTGCCTGGCAAAAAAGTGCGTACGTCCTGAAGTGAGAGGCTTTCTCCAGCCGTACAGCTCAAGGTTGTGAAGGTGATGTGTCCATTGGCGGCTTCGCACCGGTGAACGGTCGTAGCAAGCGCCTGGGGCGGCAGGCAGAGCAGGGCGGCAAGCAAGTAACGAGCAATCGATGGCATTCGACGTCCTCCATGACGGTCTCCATCAAGGGTAGTCATTACATTTTCAGGCGGCAGTGTGTTTTCTTTTCAGGATAAGTCGTCGCAGTTTCATGGATCAGGATGGCGCTCAGGTTTGTCTCGCAAGCACTTGTTTCAGCCGCGATTTTTTAACGTTTAAAACCATCAGGCGGTGTTATCATTGCGCCCGTCAGCCCCGCCGGGGCTTGTGGAATACCTCCATGGACTTACCCAGTAGTTACTCAGTACCCCGTTTCTACAATCATGAATTGACCGATTGATCCTTCCGGCGTGCCCCGCTGCTGGGAGTGGAGTTCGCCTATGTCTGAAGTTGAAGTAAAGAAAACGCAGGAAAGCTTGCAAGACCGCCTCGCTCAAGTCGTTGAGCTGCTGCAGCGCCAGCGGGTGGTCGAAGACCTGACTCATCGCCAGGAAGGTCCGCATCACGACCGGGTCGAGAACCTGGTTCACCGGCAAAACCTCGTCGAGTTGCAACGCAAACTCGATGATCTGCACTCCGCTGACGTTGCCTACATCCTTGAAGCCTTGCCGCTGGACGATCGCCTGACGGTCTGGCAATTGGTCAAGGCTGATCGTGATGGCGACATCCTGCTCGAAGTATCCGATTCGGTTCGTGAAACCCTGATCGCCGACATGGACGATCACGAGCTCCTGGCGGCGGCCAAGGACATGGATGCCGACGAACTCGCTGACCTGGCCTCCGAGCTGCCGCGAGACGTCGTCCATGAGCTGATGGAAACCCTCGATAATCAACAGCGTGAGCGCGTCCGCTCCGCGTTGTCCTATGACGAGGAGCAGGTCGGTGCACTGATGGACTTCGAGATGGTGACCATCCGTGAGGATGTCAGTCTCGAAGTGGTTTTACGTTATCTGCGCCGTCTCAAAGAGCTGCCAAGCCACACCGACAAACTGTTCGTGGTCGATTACGACGGCGTTCTCAAGGGCGTGTTGCCGATCAAGCGTCTGCTGGTCAACGACCCGGAAAAGCAAGTGTCGGAAGTCATGGCCAGCGACCCGGTGAGTTTTCATCCGGACGAAGACGCTTACGAGGCCGCTCAAGCATTCGAACGTTACGACTTGATCTCGGCCCCCGTAGTCGACAAGAACGGCAAGCTGATCGGTCGTCTGACCATCGATGAAATGGTCGACCTGATTCGTGAAGAGAGCGAAAACGAAGTTCTCAACATGGCGGGTCTGCGTGAAGAAGAAGATATTTTCGCGTCAGTCTGGAAGTCCCTGCGCAACCGTTGGGCCTGGCTGGCGGTGAACCTGATTACCGCGTTCATTGCATCCCGGGTGATCGGCCTTTTCGAAGGTTCGATCGAGAAACTGGTAGCCCTTGCGGCATTGATGCCGATCGTTGCCGGTATCGGTGGCAACTCGGGTAACCAGACGATCACCATGATCGTTCGGGCCATGGCGCTGGACCAGGTCAGTACCGGCAATACCTCGCGGCTGATGCGCAAGGAGTTGGCGGTCGGCTTGATCAATGGTCTGGTCTGGGGCGGCGTGATTGGCATGGTGGCCTATCTGCTTTATGGCAGTTGGTCCCTGGGCGTGGTGATGACCGCCGCCATGACGCTTAACCTGTTGCTTGCGGCATTGATGGGGGTTTTGATTCCGATGACCCTGGCGCGGCTTGGGCGCGACCCGGCAATGGGTGCCAGTGTGATGATCACTGCCATGACCGACAGCGGTGGCTTTTTCATCTTCCTCGGGCTGGCGACGATTTTCCTGCTTTAACGTCCTGCTTAAAAAGAACCCGCCAATCGGCGACGAGAATCCTGTGGGAGCGTGGCTTGCCCGCGAAAAATGCCCCGCGGTTTTTCAGGTACTGCGCGTCAGCGTTCTTCGCGGGCAAGCCACGCTCCCACAGGTTCTACGTCTTGACTTACCGGTATTACCCGCCAATCGGCGGGTTTTTTTTAGCCAAATTTCAGGCAAAAAAAAGCCAGCAATTACGCTGGCTTGAGCTTTCGGGATGAATCAGGAAGCGTCTGCGGCCATTTCGGCGTCATGGGCGATCAGCGAAACCAGAGCGTTTTGCTGACGGTGGGAGAGTTGGCGGAAGCGTTGCAGCAGTTCGCGTTCATGCAATGACAGCTCGGGGCTGTCCAGGCGCATGCTCAATTCTTCACCCAACGCGCCTTCCTGAATAAGACTCTGCTCAAGGCGCGCGATGATTTCGGAGTTCATGCTGCGATGATGATTGCGAGCCACCTCGGCAATGCGTTCACGCATTCCGTCTGGCAGACGTACGACGAACTTGTCAGCCGTACGGCTGGAATAAATTGCCTGTTTCAATGGGCGCATATATTTAACCGGTTAGTTCAGGGGAGCGGTTCTCGGGATAGGCCGCAGGATGTCAGATAGGACAAGCACTCCGGCCAAATGTTCAACCTGAATTGATAGAGGCGCGCATCATGCCTCAAATTAGCCAGATCATTGGCGTCAATTCTGTGACAAATATTGATCTGGGTAAAGGCTTAATGCCAGCACCTATTATCAGAAATGCGGACTGGTTTGAAAATAATCCATGAGTCCGTATCGCTGAACCGCGTCCTCTTGCCCGACAGGTGATGCCCGAAGACGCCTGAAGGTGCATGCTATGCGGATTCGATCCTTGTTCCTTACCTTATACAGGATAGTGGCAAATGGCCGATTTACTAGTGTGGGCACGTGGCGCGGGATAATTTCAGGATGGATGGCAGGCTGATTTATTTGATGGGGCCCTCGGGATCCGGCAAGGACAGCCTCATCGAAGCTGCGCGTGGGCCGCTGCGCGCGGGCAATTGTGAAGTCGTGCGCCGCGTTATCACGCGCTCGGCAGAGTCCGTGGGGGAAGACGCCATCGAGGTTTCCCGCGAAGAGTTCGAACGACGCAGAGCCAAAGGGGATTTTGCATTGTCGTGGCAAGCCAATGGGCTGAATTACGGCATTCCTGTGCGTATAGACCAATGGCTTGCGGACGGTCGCGATGTGTTGATCAACGGTTCGCGCGGGCACCTGGCAGAAGCGCAACAGCGTTATCCCACGCTATTGCCGGTGCTGTTGACGGTCAAGGATGAAGCCCTGCGCGAGCGCCTGCTACGGCGAGGGCGTGAGAGCCCGGCAGAAATTGAAGCAAGACTGCACCGTAATGCGCTGTTCACCGCTGATGATTCAATCGGTGATCTGCAGATCCGCCGCCTCGATAACTCCGGCGACCTTGCAGGCACCGTTGCCAATCTTCTGAAGCTACTGAGTCTCAGCGCAACACCGGATCGAACTTGATCTTGCGCCCGGCGATCAGCGCCAGCACGAACAGCGCACCGAACACGCCGCAGGCAATCAGGGGCAGGGTGACGACCGTGTCCTGGACCAATGACAGATGAAGGATGCCACTCAGTAAAGCGAGGATGAAAAATCCTGCGGCTGATTTGGACATGCTGTGCTCCTGATGGGGTGATTCAAAATACCAAGCGTTCGAAAGACTGTGTGCGCAGCTGAACAGCCTCCTGGCTCACCTCTTGGCTGACAAAACCGCGTTGATCGCTCATGACTGCCAACTGCGGCGTTTTCTGCAGTTGCAGGTAATGGGGGATGCGTTGAACAATCGTTGCAACGTCGTTTTCGGGGAAGAAATGAAAACCCACCAGAACCGCCAAAGCGACTGCGTTCGCGACTAAAAGAGCGCTGTTCATGGGGCTGATCTCCAGTGTTCTGTGAGAACAGTCGAAGCAGCCCGCATGCCAAAAGTCTAACGGCTATTAAATCCTTTAAAAACAACGAATTAAGATATTTTTGCAAAATGCCCACATTGCATTTTGCAATGATGGCATTTTGCGGTGATGCAATTTGCACGGTAAACAAAGCCACGCCACCTTGAGGCGTCTGCCTACACTTAAAAAGCCTACGGACGACATGACAAAAGCGGGCCTGCCCGTTAACATGCACGCCGTCCATCGCTGCGCATTCCTTGCGGGCGACTTGTGTCTCAGTAGCTCAATTGGATAGAGCATCCCCCTCCTAAGGGGAAGGTTGGCAGTTCGAACCTGCCCTGGGACACCATATATTTGAAAGCCCCACGCAGAGTGATCTGGTGGGGCTTTTTTGTGGTTGTCTGCAGCGGTGGATTCAACTCCAGCCCAACATCAAGCCGTCAGCGTATGGTCAGCCTCCCCAAACCAGGTGCGCACCAGATCGGTACCGCTCGTGCCAGTGTTGGCAAGAACCGCCACATCGGCGAAGTTCGCACCATTGGCTGTGCCATCGGCATCCACCTTCACGGTGATGTCGCTGCCTGATTGCGCCAGTTGGACGAAGTCGGACGCCTGGCTGATACCGCTAACGAAGTTGGCGCTGAGCAGGGCAGAGAGGTCGAGTGCGTCGCCTTCGGCGAAGTTGTAGTCGAGGATGGTGTCCCCGCCTTCAGCCGCGTTGAGATAGGCGAACATATCGGCTCCCGCGCCACCGCTGAGCGTGTCCTCCCCACCACGACCTGCGAGAATGTCGTTGCCGTCGCCGCCACTGAGTGCGTCTGCTGCCATGCTGCCCACGAGTGTGCCGCTGGATGCGCCGTTGTAACTGACCTGGGTACCGGCCTCGCCGTCGGTGACCTGGAAGTCCTCCACTGTGTAGCGCCCTAGCAGGTTCACCTCGGCCCGATGCGTGCCGTCGTCCACCGTTAGCAGGCCGCCAGCGCCAGAGGCGTTGGCGCTGTAGCTGAGTTGGGTGTTGGCGCCGAAGGCTATATTGCCGAACGTCAACATGTCATCGCTCTCCAGGCCGAGGATGCCGACCAGCGAGCCCGCCGCTTCGGCCTGGGCGATCACCAGCGTGCCTGCACCTTCGCCGTGGAAGGCGACGGACCCGTGTGCGGCGCCGGAGAAGGTCAGGGTCGCGTCGCCGTCGATGGTGGCGCTGCCGTTGCCCATCACGTCGGCCAGCAGGCGCATGTCGCCGCCGTTGGCCCACAAGTGACCGGAGTTGTCGACCGCACTGGCTACCGTCATGCCGCCTTCACCCGTGGACTCCAGTACCCCGCTGTTGGTGATGGTGTGGGTGCCGGTATCGAGCACCAGGCTGTTCAGTCCGCTGGCCAGGATCAAGCCTGCATTGACCAATACCAACTGCCCGGCGCCCAACTGGCCGGCGCCGGAAATGCGGTTGTCGACGTTGGTCAGCACGGTGTCGGCGCTGCCACCGAAAATCACGTTCTGCGCGCTGTCGGATAGCTGCACCTGACCGCCACCGGTCAAGGACGCGCCACGAAACAGAATCTCGAGACTGGTCGCGCTGCCGGTGGAGCCGAGTTCGATGGTGCCGCTGTTATGGATGCTGCCACCGAACGGCATGATTGCGCCGTCGGCAATGGTGAGGGTACCGGTATTGGTCATGACCGGGTCCACATCGAACTGGAAGTTCGCTTCGCTCAAGTTCGCCGCATCGACACCTTTCAGGGTGACCGACTGGCCGGAGCCGATGCTGACCAGCGCATTGCCGTTGGCGTCGTTAGCGATACTCAAGTCAGCAAAACCGGTGACACCGGCGAAGCCGATCAGGTCGATCTTGTCTGCCGTGACATCAAAGCTGTAGATCTGGTTGTTGCCGATCGGCTGGGCGAAGACGAACGTGTCGGCACCGGACGAGCCAGTCAGGTTGTCGTCAGCGGACAAGGCGAAGATTGGCGCGTCGGGGGCATAGACTTCGATGTTGTTGAACACATAGGCGCTGCCGTCGCTGCCGTCACTATTGCTCCAGTACATATTGACATCAAGCACCAACGCTCCCGTGAAGTCGCTTGGGGTTGTCACCGTCAATGTGCCGGGATCGCTGGTCTGCACGGTCCAGGTGCCGTCGCCGTTGTCGGTTCCCGCATTGAATATCCATCCCGAGGGAACACCGCTGATTGACACCGTTATCGGGCCGCTAACATCGGTCGACGGAGTAGTGAGGGCTAGATTGATAGGTTCGCCGGCAACGCCAGCCGGAAGGTTTGCACTGCTTCCGGCAGCGCCAGCATTACCCGCCAGATCGGTGTAGCTGTTCGCACTAACGTCGACTTTCACGCTACCGATCAGCGTTCTGGTCAGCGTCGCCGTATAGGTATCGCCGTCTACCTGCGTGAAGTTACTCCAGGTTCCGCGAGGCGTTGGTCCCGATGCGCTTACCGTGACGTCCGAAAGGTTGAAACCGCTTACTGTCTCACTGAACTGGAAAGTGACTGTCGATACTGAGCCGATCGAATTCCCTAGCGCGGTCCCCGTCACTACCACCGTCGGTGCCACGGTATCAACCGGAGTTTCAACTACGTTCTGCACGTTTACCGTCATCGTCTGCGTGTCGGTTCCGCCATTACCGTCGGCCACCTGAACGTCCACAACGTAGGCGTTGTCGCCGTCAGCTCCACCGACATCCAGGGGATTCTCGTAATCGGGCGCTGAATTGAACGTCAGCACCCCGCTCGAACTGATCGAGAACTTGCTGAAGTCCGTTCCGGCCGTATTCAGGATCGAGTAGCTCAGGGTTTGCGACGCAAGATCAGCATCCGTCGCCGTCACTGTCGTGACCACCGTGCTGTTCTCCGCCACGCTGACCGAAGCCGTCGTACCACCGCTGTTGGAGGTGATCGTTGGCGAGTCGTTGCTGCCGTTGATGGTCACCGTCACTGCAGTCGAGGTGCCGTCGGCACTGAGTACGGTGAAGGTGTCGGTCAGGCTGTCGCCGACATTAAGTGAGTCGAAGGCCGAGTTGGCGGTATAGCTCCAGTTACCCGCGGCATCGATGGCGAAGGTTCCGTTGGCGCCGGCGGTAGCGGATTGGGCCTGGAAGGTTTGCGGGCTGTCGATATCGCTGATGGTGAGACTGCCGCCGGTGGTGAGTGGGGCATTGGTTTCGGTCAGCGTGACGCTGGCTGAGGACAGCACTGCGGCATCATTGGTCCCGAGGATATGCACGGTGACCGAAGTGAGGGTGCCGTCGGCGCTGCTCACGACGAAGGTGTCGGTGTAGGTGGTGCCGGCGACGAACTCGTTGTGAGCGGAGTTGGCGACATAGGTCCAGGCACCATTGGTGCCGATGGAGAACTGGCCGTAGCTGCCGGCGGTGTTGGTCTGGGTGACGAAGGTTGCCGCGCTGTCGACGTCGCTGATGGTCAGCGTGCCGTTGGTGGTCAGTGGGGCATTGGTCTCGGTGAGGTTAGCGATGTCGGCGGACAACACGGCGGCATCGTTGGTGCCGAGGATATGCACGGTGACCGAAGTGAGGGTGCCGTCGGCGCTGCTCACGACGAAGGTGTCGGTGTAGGTGGTGCCGGCGACGAACTCGTTGTGAGCGCTATCGGCGACATAGTTCCAGGCACCATTGGTGCCGATGGAGAACTGGCCGTAGCTGCCGGCGGTGTTGGATTGCGCGACGAAGGTCGCGGCGCTGTCGATGTCGCTGATGGTCAGGGTGCCGTTGGTGGTAAGCGGGGCATTGGTTTCGGCCAGCGTGACGCTGGCCGAGGACAGCACGGCGGCGTCGTTAGTGCCGCTGACGGTAACGGTCACCAGCTGAGTGTCGACGCCACCCAGGCCATCGCTGACCTGCACGCTGAACACTTCATCGTGACTCTCGCCAGCCCCCAGCGACTGCACCGCACTGGCGACGCCATCGGTGCCATTGGCCAAGGTGTACGTCCACTGGCCGCTGCTATTCACCGCAATCGAACCGTAAGTGCCCGAAGCCGAGCCATTGACGCTCCAGGTCGCGGTGGCATCGTGATCGATGTCGGCCGAGCTGAACTGGCCGCTGACGCTGAGGGTGGTGTCTTCCTGCACGGTGCCGACATCATTGCCGGTCACGAAACTGAGTACCGGGGCGTCGTTGCTGCCGGTGACGGTGACAGTCACCAGTTGAGTATCGACGCCGCCCAAGCCATCGCTGACCTGCACGGTGAACACTTCATTATGACTTTCGCCAGCCTTCAATGACTGCACCGCACTGGCGACACCATCGGTGCCATTGGCCAGGGTGTACGTCCACTGGCCG
>NZ_AKJB01000096.1:0-5679 GCF_000282555.1 Pseudomonas sp. GM102
ATCGCAATGTCGGTGCCGATGGTGCAAGCAGCACTTCCGCACAGCCGGTCAGTGGTCTCGTCGGGCCTGGAAACACGATTGCGGAGGATACGAGTACGAATCCGCTGAAGATCATCGATGCTGGTTTCTCCACCACCACGACGATACCTGCAACCCTTGATCTAACGCTGGATTTCAAAGTCGTCGATAGCGATAGCGATTTCACCGCTGTCCAGACGATTGATATCGAAAATCCTGTCGTGGTCGAACTGGTGGGATCAACTAACTTGGCACCGACAGATTTGGTGCTTTGATCCGGTGACCGACATCGCAAGCACTGATATTGTCTGAAACCGCTGCAGGTACACGGCCTGGCTCCCGCAAGGGGCCAGGCCGTTTTTTATGGCCACTGCGAGCCTTGCGGCATGTCCTCATTCACAAACGGAATAGGCGGCACCGTTTCGTCATCCCCTCGTGCTGTTCCGCCATCCAAGTAGTCCGAAACTCCCATCCCGCTTGGGAGTATCGGCCGATGCGCGATCCCGGTGCTTATCCATAGTGGCGGCCAATGGTCAACGGTCAGGCCAAGATGACCGCAATTACCCCGGGAGAAAAATCATGGCTATTGAAATCACCGGCGTGAACGTTTCGCTGGACGAAACGGCCGGATTGCAGAACGCCACCGCCACGCCAAGCCCTGCGGGAGACGCTGACGACAACGACATTCTGGTGGCATCCCTGCCCTCGGACTTCTCAACCCGTTTGACCGAACTGAATGCCGGTACCGCAACGGGTGCAGCGTTGAGTGGCTATACCGGTGACGTGGGCGACACGGGCAGCAATGCGTTCACCATCACCGACGGAGCAAGCATTACCGATATCAGCTTCGTCGACAGCGCTGGCGCACCGCTTAATGGCCTGGACAGCGGACTGTTTACCCTTGATGGCACCAGCATCCTTCTCTACACAGATACGAACAACAACATCCTTCTGGGCCGAGCCGGGAGCGCTACCGGTGCGATCGTGTTCGCGGCCTATATCGAAGAAACCGGATCGCCGGTCTCGGGCGGCAAGATCTGGACCGTGGAGTATCAACCGCTCAAGCATCCAGATGCGACGAACGCCGATGATTCGCTCAATCTGCTGGATAAAGTATTCGTCGGTACCAGTCAGGACCTGGAATTCAGTCTGGCCAATGCGCCCTCCGGTCAGAACCTGTTCCTGATGTTCACGACAGTCAACCCCACGGTTGTCGACGATGGTGGTGTCTTGCGGATCACGGACCCCACCATTATCGCTACCGGTAAGGATCCCGCAGACCAGTCAAGCGGTGCCAATATCAACACTGGCGACACGATCAATACCAGCCAGGCGGGTGGCCCGACCACCTTCGGCACCAACAGCCAGATGATTACGGAACAGGAAGGTATTCGTTATTCGTTCGTCACGGGCGCCAGGCAGGATGTGACCATCCCCAACCTGGATCAGACTGAAGCAGATGTTGAGTCCAACATCGACTTTACCAACGTCTTCAATGCGAAGTCGGCCAATTTCGACGTGGTGCAGTTGCAAAGCGGCAAGAGTGCAGTGGTAAAAATCAGTGCATTCAGCACCGTGGCTGAACCTGGCGTGAATTTCGTCAACGGCTATACCAACGATACCCCGGTTGCCATCACCAATGTGCTCGTCACCAACATCAGCACCGGGCAGGTAATCGAGAATTCAGACGGATCGGTGAATGATCCGAGCATTGAAATCACTTTTTCTGGAGGGGTTGCAACCATCACCGGCGTTAAAGCCGGCTATCAGATTGAATACACCACGACGGCGGATCATAACCGAGTGCTCATCGAGAACGGGGCAGCTCTCGACGCCAAGGGCAATACCCACGCTGACTTTGACATCGGTGGTTTTACGCTGCTCCAAACCGCTGTTGCGACCGCCGAAATCGGCTCCAAGATGCTTTTCGAAGATGACGGCCCGGCACTCGCCTTTGGCAACCTGATCGGCACCGGTAGCGTCCTGCCACAAACCGGGTACTGGAGTCATTCGGCCGGCGCCGACGGGCTGGATACGAACGGTCTGGATATTTCGGTGAATAGCTCGTTCACCCTCGTCAGGCCAGACAACACCACCACGACCGGGACTGCCACACTCACCGAGCAGTCGCCTTCACCGGACGGCAATGGCGCGTACCAATTCGCCGGGACCTTGACCGGCGATTTCGACAACAACGCCGACACGGCGGATACCACCATCGACTACACGCTGAGCGCCTTTGACGATGGCAGCTATGTACTGGATCTGGTGCAAGGCTTTAGTTCGACGGTCGTGCTCAGCACTGCCGATGGCTCGCTCGCTGCCGGCGGTCCGGACCCAGTGCGCACATTGTTAATTCCGAAGACGAATGACCCGACTATTCCTTCGGCTTCCGAGGAGGTTGTGTTCTTTTCCGCGAAGGCGCTTGCGTCGACTTCGGACATCCTGACCGGTATCGGGCTTGGAGCACCCGACCCCACCGAAGCCCAGATACAGACCAATCCCCTGCCCTCGTATATCGACCCGAGGGCCATGAACGTCAGCACGTCCGGCATCGGCGTCGCCAATAACGTCCTCCAGGGAGACAGCTTGGTGGCAATCGGCGCTACCGATGAAAGTTTCGTCGTCAATCCGGAGAGCCTGGTGACGGCCATGAAGGTCTTTATCGACAACTCTGTAGCGGGTTACAACACCGCGACCGAGGACCTGTACTACAGGATCTACTACGAGGATGGCACGACTTCGGACCTCATCGAGGTGAATACTCTGACTCCAGAGCCACGTGGACAGGTGTCCTTCCTCATTGAGCAGGAAGGCACGACGCTGATCGACGCGGTTCAGCTCACGATGGGCCGAGGCGAGATCAAGATCCCGGTGATCCAGTTCATTCAGGAGACCGAGAGCCTGGCCAGCGATATCCAGCTGACGTTCAACGCGACGGTGACGGACAGGGATGGGGACTCGGCATCAAGTACGTTTGACGCCAACCTGTTCGCCAACGACTTGACCGGCGCTTTCGACTACACGCTGGTGGGTACGGGCGGTGAGCGTGATGCCTTCAACGTCGACTTGTCATTCGATGAGAACCTGTACCAGGTCACCGGTTTCGATGCGGGCGCAAACCTGCGAGATACGCTGGTACTCAACGGCGACCAGAACGCCGTTGTCCAGATCGACAACACCGGCGCAGACAGCATCGTAACAGTTGCCGAAACGGGCGGAGACGTCACGACCATCACCTTGGTCGGGGTAGATCTTCTGACTAGCGACATTGTTCTTGGCAGCGTCTGAGGCGTCGCGCGCGTGAAAGGATGTGAGGGTGGCACAAGTCACCCTCGCATTGTTTTTTGCAGTCCCAATAGGCGATCCGCACGCTCGCATCAGCCTGGGAACCCTGCGTCAGAGCACCAACGAGGACGACTAGGCCGAAACTCCTATCCCGCTTGGGAGTTTCGGCCGATGCGCAATTCCCGGCGCTTGGTCATAGTTGTAGAGGTCAATGGTCGGACCTCAATGACCGCAATTGCTCGGGAGAAAAATCATGGCTATTGCAATCACAGGCGAGGACGTTGTGCTGGACGAGACGGCCGGGTTACAGAACGCCACCGCCACGCCAACCCCTGCAGGAGACGCTGACGACAACGACATTCTGGTGGCATCCCTGCCCGCTTCCTTCTCTACCCGTTTGACCGCACTGGGTGCCGGTACTGCAACGGGTGCGGCCTTGAGTGGCTATACCGGTGCCGCGAGCGACACGGGCAGCAATGCGTTCACCATCACCGGTGGAGGAAGCATTAGCGACATCAGCTTCGTCGACAGCGCTGGTGCACCACTCGATGGTCTGGACAGTGGACTGGATACCCTCGATGGCACCAGCATCCTTCTCTATACCGATACGAACAACAACATTCTTCTGGGCCGAGCCGGGGGCGCAAATGGCGCCATCGTGTTCGCGGCCTACATCGAAGAAACCGGATCGCCGGTCACCGGTGGCAAGATCTGGACCGTGGAATACCAACCGCTCAAGCATCCAGATGCTACAAACCCCGATGATTCGCTCAATCTGCTGGATAAGGTGTTCATCGCAGCTACCCAGGACCAGGGATTCAGTCTCGCCGGTGCGCCCTCCGGTCAGAACCTCTTTCTGATGTTCACGAAAGCGAACCCGACCACTGAAACGGTCGATGGTGTCGTGCGGATCACCGACACCACCATCATCGCCACCGGCAAGAACCCCGCAGACCAGTCAAGCGGCGCCAATATCAACACTGGCGACACAATCAATACCAGCCAGGGAGGTGGCCCGACCACCATCGGCACCAACAACCAGATGATTACGGAACAGGAAGGCATCCGCTTTTCGTTCGTCACGGGCGCCAGGCAGGATGTGACCGTTCCCAACCTGAGTCAGACCGAAGCAGATGTTGAATCCAACATCGACTTTACCGGCGTCTTCAATTCGACGTCGGCCAGTTTCGATGTCGTGCAGTTGCAAGGCGGCAAGAGTGCGGTGGTCAAAATCAGCGCATTCAACACTGCTGCTGAACCTGGTGTGAATTTCGTCAACGGCTATGCAAACGATACGCCAGTTGCCATTACCAATGTGCTCGTCACCAACATCAGCACCGGGCAGGTGATCGAGAATTCAGACGGTTCGGTGAATGATCCGGCCATTAACATTACCTTTTCCGGTGGGGTTGCAACCATCACCGGCGTGCTGGCCGGTTACCAGATTGAGTACACCACAACGTCGGACCACAACCGCGTGCTCATCGAGAACGGGGCGGCCGTCGACGCCAGGGGCAATGACCACGCCGATTTTGATATCGGTGGCTTCACGCTGCGCGATGCCTCTACGACGATCGCCGAAATCGGCTCCAAGATGATCTTCGAAGACGACGGACCAAGCGTCAGCGCCACCGGCACGGAGCCAATACTGACAGTAGACGAAACGGTACTGGCGACCGACGCCACCCAGAGCTTTACCGCCAACTTCAGCTCCGCGTTTGGCGCTGATGGCCCGGGTACATTGACCTATGCGCTGGGCGTGACGGCCGGTGCTTCGGGTCTGACCGATACGGCCACGGGCGAGGCAGTCAACCTGTCGCTCAACGGCACCGTGGTGGAAGGCCGCACAGCCACCACCAACCTGCTGGTGTTCACGGTCAGCGTCGCCGCCAATGGTGACGTCACCCTCGACCAGCTGCGCGCCGTGGTGCATCCCGATGCCACCGATCCCGATGATGCGACGAGCCTGAGTTCGGATGATCTGGTCACCCTGACGGCGACCATAACCGATGGCGACGGCGACAGTGCCCAGGCGACTCTCAACATCGGCCAGAACCTGGTGTTCGAGGACGATGGACCGAGCATCACCACCACCGGCGACGAGCCAATACTGACGGTAGACGAAACGGTACTGGCGACCGACGCCACCCAGAGCTTTACCGCCAACTTCAGCTCCGCATTTGGCGCTGATGGCGCCGGCACGCTGACCTATGCGCTGGGCGCGACGGCAGGCCCTTCCGGGCTGACCGACACGGCCACCGGCGAGGCGGTCAACCTGTCGCTCAACGGCACCGTGGTCGAAGGCCGCACGGCCACCACCAACCTGCTGGTGTTCACGGTCAGCGTCGCCGCCAACGGTGACGTCACCCTCGA
>NZ_AKJB01000097.1:0-981 GCF_000282555.1 Pseudomonas sp. GM102
TGAGCCGGGTAGGGGACGACCACATGGGCCGCTTCCTCGTTGAATCGCTGACCCGCGAAGGCTGCGACGTCAGCGGCATCAAGGTCGATCCGGAACGCCTGACCGCCATGGTCCTGTTGGGCCTCAAGGACCGCGAAACCTTTCCCCTGGTGTTCTACCGCGAAAACTGCGCCGACATGGCGTTGCGTGCCGAAGACATCAGCGAAGCCTTTATCGCCTCCAGCAAGGCCTTGCTGATCACCGGCACCCATTTCTCCACCGACGGCGTCTACAAGGCGAGCATCCAGGCGCTGGACTATGCCGAGAAGCACAACGTCAAACGGGTGCTGGACATCGACTACCGCCCGGTGCTCTGGGGCCTGGCCGGCAAGGCGGACGGCGAAACCCGGTTCGTTGCTGATCAGAACGTCAGCCAGCACGTGCAGAAAATCCTCCCGCGCTTCGACCTGATCGTCGGTACTGAAGAAGAGTTTTTGATCGCCGGTGGTTCCGAGGATTTGCTCACTGCATTGCAAAACGTCCGGCGCCTGAGCGCGGCGACACTGGTGGTCAAGCTCGGCCCGCAAGGCTGCACGGTGATTCACGGAGCGATTCCGGCGCGTCTTGAAGATGGCGCGATCTATCCCGGCGTGCGCGTCGAAGTGCTGAATGTGCTGGGGGCCGGCGATGCCTTCATGTCGGGTTTCCTCAGCGGTTGGCTGGAAGACGCCAGCGACGAGCGTTGCTGCCAGTTGGCCAATGCCTGCGGCGGTCTGGTGGTGTCGCGCCATGCCTGCGCCCCGGCCATGCCGACCCGTGCCGAACTTGACTATCTATTCAACAGCCCGGTACCCATCACCCGACCGGATCAGGACGCCGTGTTGCAGCGTCTGCATCAGGTCAGCGTACCGCGCAAACAGTGGAAACAACTGTTCATCTTTGCCTTCGATCATCGCGGGCAATTGGTGGAACTGGCCCACAAGGGCGGTCGCGACCTGAGCA
>NZ_AKJB01000098.1:0-4847 GCF_000282555.1 Pseudomonas sp. GM102
GCAGGCCTTCGAAAGCCTCTTGCGCAGGTTTTGGCCACTCACCGCTGATCAAGCCTTGTTCGGCGAGGAACGCCAGAATGCCTTCGGCGTAAGCCTCTGCCTCTGGGCGGCCGGTATCGGATTGGCCGCCCAACTCGATGGTCGTCGCCAGGCACGCCAGTGGAATCTGCGCATCCGGAAACAGACGCGAGAGGCGCAGCCATGGCAGCGAGCACGCTTCATCAAAGGAGCTGCCGCCGGAATCTTCCGCCAACAGCCCGACCTTGACGTTCAAGTGTGCGGCCAGCGAACGCCAATGCGGCCAGTGTTGCGGCAAGGCGTACATGTGCAGCGCCGCTTCGCAATCGCAGTGCAAATCCAGCACCACGTCGGCAGTGCAGGCATGACTGAGCAAGATGCGCTGCATGCCTTGCAACTGACTGGCAGCCGGTGGCAATGCAGCCAGCACATCGCTCATGGTTTCACGGATCAAACGGACATTGGCGTGAGGATCATCCCCCAGGTGCCCTTGCAGCTCAGCGGCCACGGGCTCACTCAGCTCAACGAAATCCCGGTTGAAGTTCTTGCCGCTGCCGGCCTCGAAACGCCCCTGATGGTTACCCTGAAGCAGTTGACCGAGGCCCAGTGGGTTGGCCACCGGCACCAGTTCGATCACGCCGTTGAGCAAGCCTTGGGCTTCGAGTTCGGTCAGGCGCTTTTTCAGTTCCCAAGCGGTACGCATCCCAGGCAATTCATCGGCGTGTAGGCTGGCCTGGATGTAGGCCTTGCGCTCGCCAGCGCCGAAGCGGAACACCGAAATCCGGCGTTCGCTGCCCAGGTGGCTCCACGGCAATACATGATCGATGCGTTCCATATCAGTGCTTCCGCGGGGCCAGATAGCCCAGCCAGCGGTGCTCGGCCATCTTGAACAGGCGCACCAGAATGAAGGTCAGGCACAGGTAGAACACGCCGGCGGTGATGTAGGCTTCGAACGGCAAGTAGAACTGAGCGTTGACCGTGCGCGCGGCACCGGTGATGTCGATCAGGGTCACGATGGACGCCAGACTGGTGGTCTGCAGCATCATGATCACTTCGTTGCTGTACTGCGGCAGTGCCCGGCGCAGGGCCGACGGCAACAGGATCCGCTTGTACATTTTTATGCGTGACATGCCCATAGCCTTGGCCGCTTCGATCTCGCCGTTCGGCGTGGCGCGCAGGCTACCGGCGATGATTTCAGCGGTGTAGGCGCTGGTGTTGATGGCGAAGGCCAGGCACGCACAGAACGTGGCGCTGGACAGCCATGGCCAGAGGAAGCTTTCACGCACTGCTTCGAACTGCGCCAGGCCGTAGTAGATCAAAAACAGCTGCACCAGCATTGGCGTGCCGCGAATCACGTAGGTGAACAGCCAGGCACTCATGTTGACGACCGGCTGCTTGGAGACGCGCATCAGCCCCAGCGGCAGTGCCGCCAGCAAACCGAAGAACAGCGACAGCGCGAGCAGTTTGAGGGTGGTCATCAGGCCGCCGAAATACAGCGGCAAGGCCTCCCAAATGACGTTGTAGTCGAAGATCATAGATCAGCCGCCCTTACGCCTACCGAGTAGCGCTTCTCAAGGTGACGCAATGCCAGCAACGAGACGCTGGTGATCACCAGGTACATCGCCGCCACTGCGAGGAAGAAGGTGAAAGGCTCGCGGGTAGCGTCTGCCGCCTGCTTGGCCTTGAACATCATGTCTTGCAGACCGACCACCGAAATCAGCGCGGTCGCCTTGGTCAGTACCAGCCAGTTGTTGGTAAAACCCGGAATCGCCAGACGAATCATCTGCGGCACCAACACCCGGAAGAACACCTGAAAACTGCTCATGCCGTATGCCATGCCGGCTTCTGCCTGCCCCTTCGGGATTGCCATGAAGGCACCACGGAAAGTTTCCGACAGGTACGCACCGAAGATGAAACCCAGGGTGCCGATACCGGCGGCCAACGGGTTCAGGTCGATGTAGTCGTCATAACCGAGCATCGGCGCGACACGGTTGAGCAAGTCCTGGCCGCCATAGAAAATCAGCAGGATCAGCACCAGATCGGGAATACCGCGGATCACCGTGGAATACAGATCGCCCAGCCAGGCCAGCCAGCGTATCGGGGACAGACGCAGCGCAACGCCGATCAGACCCAGAACAATGGCCAGGACCATGGACGACAAGGCGAGCTGAAGCGTCAGCCATGCGCCATCGAGGATGACAGCCCCGTAGCCTTTCAACATGATTCAGGTCCTCGAAAGTTGGGATGAAAAAATGGCGCAAACCTCAGAGATCCTGTTGCTTGCGCCATTTCGGACTTGTTGCGGGGACGATTACTTGCCGTAGATATCGAAGGCGAAGTACTTGTCCTGGATTTGCTTGTACTTGCCGTTCTCGCGAATGGCCGTGATCGCGGTGTTGATCTTGTCTTTCAGCGCGTCGCCCTTGCGAACCGCGATACCCACGCCGTCGCCGAAGTATTTGACGTCGGTGAAGGCCGGGCCAACGAAGGCGAAGCCCTTGCCGGCGTCGGTTTTCAGGAAACCGTCATCCAGCAGGGTAGCGTCTGCCACGGTGCCGTCGAGGCGGCCAGCAGCCACGTCGAGGTAGATTTCGTTCTGCGAACCGTAAGGCTTGATCTCGGCACCCAGCGGGGCCAGGACTTCGCGGGCGAAACGTTCGTGGATCGAACCACGTTGCACGCCGATGTTCTTGCCCTTCAACTCAGCCAGGCTGTCGCTGACTGGAGTGCCGGCCTTCATGACCAGGCGAGCCGGGGTGTTGTAGTACTTGTTGGTGAAGTCCACGGACTTCTTGCGGTCTTCGGTGATCGACATGGACGACAGGATCGCGTCGATCTTGCGCACCTTGAGTGCCGGGATCAGGCCGTCGAACTCTTGCTCGACCCACACGCACTTGACCTTCATCTCTTCGCACAGGGCGTTGCCGATGTCGTAGTCGAAACCCACGATGCTGCCGTCCGGCGCCTTGGAGGCGAACGGAGGGTAAGCTGCTTCGATACCGATTTTTACGGGCTTGTCATCGGCGAAGGTCGGCAGGGACAGCACGGACAGTGCCAGGGCGCCAAGCAGCACAAGTTTCTTCATCTTGGGACTCCATCGGTAAAGGGCAAAAACGGCAGAGTGAGCGACAGCCCAATATGCGAATGGGTTAAACCGCAAAGCGGTGCTGCGTCCTAGGAACCGTGCGCTGATTTCAACGCAGGCAACGACGAGCAAGTGATCGGCATTCTAACGACAGGCCCGAAGCCGATATTTCTTCAATGCGACAACAAATTACAGATGCACTGAGAAAGCCGCTTGAGCGCGTTGACAGCCTTGCAATTTCATGCAAGAGCAAAAGACAGTGAACCGATCTATATTGCAAATTGCGGGCCTATTATTGGCAAACCCTTCTAATCCGGCAAGCGCAGCGTGGTGTCTTATTTTTCATGCCAGGTTGAGAGGCACTGAAACGGGGCTTTGCGTTTCCCATCGCCCCGTAGCGGAGCGCGCGGTTACACATTCAGTTACTTGGAGGGGGATGGGTAACAGTGGGAAATGGCCTACGGCGGACATCGATAATTATTGGCACTCCCGCTGATCGTTCCCACGCTCCGCGTGGGAATGCATCCCGTGACGCTCTGCGTCACAGCGTCAACGGCGGACGCGGAGCGTCCATAGCGGCATTCCCACGCGGAGCATGGGAACGATCGATACGAAAAAGCCCCATCAGGCTCAACACCTGACAGGGCTTCGATGACTCAAGAATCGGCGCTTACGCGACGTTCATGGTCTTGTGCGTATCAATCAGATGCTGCACCACACCCGGATCGGCCAGGGTCGAAATATCCCCCAACCCATCGTATTCCGCCGTCGCAATCTTGCGCAGAATCCGGCGCATGATCTTGCCCGAACGGGTTTTCGGCAGCCCTGGCGCCCACTGGATCACATCCGGCGAAGCAATCGGGCCGATTTCCTTACGCACCCAGTTTTTCAGTTCCAGGCGCAATTGCTCGCTTGGCTCTTCGCCACCGATCAACGTGACGTAGACATAAATGCCCTGACCCTTGATGTCATGCGGCACACCGACCACCGCCGCCTCGGCGACTTTCGGGTGCGCGACCATCGCGCTTTCAATCTCGGCGGTGCCCATGCGGTGGCCGGAGACGTTGAGCACGTCATCCACACGACCGGTGATCCAGTAGTAACCGTCTGCATCACGACGCGCACCGTCACCGGTGAAGTACATGCCACGGAACGTCTTGAAGTAAGTGTCGACGAAGCGGTCATGGTCGCCATACAGCGTACGCGCCTGGCCTGGCCACGAGTCGAGAATCACCAAGTTACCCTCGGCAACGCCTTCGATGATGTTGCCCAGGTTGTCCACCAGCGCCGGCACCACGCCGAAGAACGGACGCGCCGCAGAACCCGGCTTGAGGGCGTGAGCGCCCGGCAGCGGGCTCATCATGTTGCCGCCAGTTTCGGTCTGCCACCAGGTATCGACGATCGGGCAACGGGATTGGCCGACATTCTTGTAGTACCAATCCCAGGCTTCCGGGTTAATCGGCTCACCGACCGAACCCAACAGACGCAGGCTGCTGCCATCGGCGCCTTCTACAGCGGCAGTGCCCGAGGCCATCATCGCGCGGATCGCGGTCGGTGCGGTGTAGAGAATGTTGACCTTGTGTTTGTCGACGATCTTCGCCACCCGGGTGATGTCCGGGTAATTCGGTACGCCTTCGAACAGCAACGTGGTCGCGCCGTTGGCCAGCGGGCCGTAGACGATATACGAGTGGCCAGTAACCCAGCCGACGTCGGCGGTGCACCAGTAGATTTCGCCCGGACGGTA
>NZ_AKJB01000099.1:0-82409 GCF_000282555.1 Pseudomonas sp. GM102
GAAGGGGGTTCGGATCGTCTGATCGAGAATCGCGTTGCTGAAGGGGGTTCGGATCGTCTGATCGAGAATCGCGTTGCTGAAGGGGGTTCGGATCGTCTGATTCAGAATCGTGCGGCATGAATGAATGGCTTTATCGCAACACTCAACCAAAAAACCCGGCCTCATCAGCCGGGTTTTTTCATGCGTTTTTAGTGCCCGACGGGATCATCAAAGAGGGTCAGCGCTGGTACTCGAGCATCTCTACCGGGTCTTCACAGTGATGAACATTTTGATGCGATCATGGATCTCCTGAATGGCATGACGGAACGGATCATGTTTTTCACTGGTGACGGGGTCCTCGAAATTCCACACGATCACTTCTCCGGCGCTGGGCATCCGCGAAGCCTCTTCGGAGGACTTGTCACATCACATAATGGAACGGCTGCCCCTCAAACTCATCGATGGCTTTACTGCGTAACCCCGTGGTGTCGATGCCTACGTGATCGAGTGACTCCAGCGTGCGAGCGTCAACCTCACTGGCCACAAGACCGGCGGTTCGATGACATCATGATGACACCCTCTAACCTTTTCGAAAGAACAGACACCGGGCTAACCTGCCTGGGTAACCGTGATTTGCCACTCAATAAACACGACAAGGAATGCCCGCTTATGAAATTTGGCTACATGATCATCTACGTCCCGGACGTTGTTGCCTCACTCCAGTTCTTTTCGTCAGCCTTCGGGCTTAGCGTTCGCTTCCTCCATGAATCCAACACCTACGGCGAACTCGAAACAGGGGAAACCGCGCTGGCATTCGCCGCCGATGAACTGGCCGCGATGAACTTCAGCACGGGGCATGTCTCCGCACACTCGTCCGCCAAACCACTTGGAATCGAAGTAGGCCTGGTGACCGAGGACGTTCCGGCGGCGCATGCCAGAGCGTTGAAGGCGGGAGCCAGCGAAATCTCCGCACCAAGCGTCAAGCCCTGGGGACAAATCGTCTCCTACGTTCGATGCCCTGACGGAACGTTGGTAGAACTCTGCACACCGGTACAGCAATAATCGGGGATCGGTGAGCCAGCATCGCCTCCATAGGCGATGCTGGCGAGTCCCTCTTTGAACGTCCAAAGCCACGCTGCATAAAGCTGCCTTCATCACAGAACTGCGTGGCTTCAGCCAACAAGCCCTACCCCTTCGCCTTGCGCTGAATCATCAAGAACGACCGTCCGTAACTCTGCCCCGGCAGCCTCGAACCCTTCGCTATTCTTAACCACACACCACCGCTGGCACGGCTGAAAGCCCGACTTGCGGCATCATCGTCAGGAGTAAGGATCCGGGTAAGGAGCACGCCACCTCAACAGAGTATCGAAGAATGAAAATGCTATTGATGGTCGAGTTTCCCCATGAGCCTTTCAACGCGCTTGTCAGGTCGGGGAAGGTCGGCGAAGTCATGAACCGCGTTCTGGAAACCATTAAGCCGGAGGCGGCTTATTTCACTGAGCAGGATGGAATGCGAAGTGGAATTTTTCTGATCGATATAGAAGACCCTTCCGAAATTCCCGGCTATGCGGAACCCTTCTTTCTCAACTTTCAGGCCAACTGCAAATTCCGAGTGGTCATGAGTCCGCTGGAACTGCAAAACGCCGGTCTGGAGGAGCTCGGTAAAGCCTGGGCGTGAGGTGCGATCAATGAGAGAGGGAAACCTGTGGTGAGGGAGCTTGCTCCCGCTTGAGTGCGTAGCACTCACAAAAATTGGCAATTGCTGTCGGATTTTTGGGGCCGCTACGCAGCCCAGCGCGAGCAAGCTCGCTCGCCACAAGCGTGCTCGCCACAAAGGCAGAGCCTGTCGCTTACTGAACGGTTTTCAGCTTGACCACATCACCGGAGATTGTGGTGGTGTAACCGGTCAGAACCCAAGCCCAGAACCAGTTTTCCTGCACCTGGGTATTGATCATCGCGTCGCCGCCCTTGGCCTTGATCGCGGCATTCTGAGCGCGGATGAAACGGTTGTTCTGCTGGATCGGGATGAGACCAAACAGCAGGAGGCCAGTGGCGGTCGCTTCACTGTGGCCGACAACGGTGTACTGGTTGCTGTCGTACTGCTGAGTCTTCATCGGGGTGCCGGTGCAACCCGCCAGAACCAGACCGAACAGGGCTACGGCAACAACTTTGCTGAGATAATTCACTGAGTCACTCCATTAGAAATACCCGGGATCCGTCTCTCGGGCGGTGCATACTTTAACGGATGAAGTGGCTCATTGATATCACCTATGCAGGCTTTATGCAGCACTGCAAAAACAGGTTGATTAGGCACAGATTATTGCGGCTGAAATGTCTGAAGGTAGGCCAACAGATTTTCGATCTTCTGCGGATCGCTGAGGCCCCAGAAAATCATCCGGGTTCCGGGGACTACTTCTTTTGGCGCTTCGATGTAGGCGGTAAGTGTTTCGCGGGTCCAGATGAGGCCTGATGATTTCATCGCGGTTGAGTACTGGTAGTCCGTCGTGCTTCCCGCAGGACGCCCGAAAATGGCATTGAGTTGCGGACCAAAAGAACCCCGCGCCGAAGTCCCTACTTGATGACAGCCGCCGCAGATACGGTTAAATAGTTTCTGACCGGCTTCAGCATCGCCCGCCGCTTCGGCTTGCGTGCTGAATAAACCGGCATTGAGCATCAAGGCGAAGGTAAGGACGGCGGCGTTTTTCATGTGGTGCTCCCAATCAGGTGTTGCTGACAACAAAAACGGGCGGCTATTTCATCATGACTGGCTGCTACACCGAAGCCTGGAAGTTAATCTATAACTCTCTTCGTCCCTTTAACGCCGTTGCAGGAGAGCCAGAATGAAACCCGTCGAACCCTTTTATCGGGACGCTGGCGCAGGCCCGGGCGTTGTCTGCTTTCACGCCAATGCGAGTCACTCGGTGCAATGGCGTGGGCTGCAAGATCACCTGGCCGCAACGTTCCGGGTTCTGGCGCTCGACTCGTTCGGCGCCGGCAAGAGCCCGGCGTGGCCCACTGATCGAATCGTCACCCTCAGTGAAGAAGCGCGTTTCGCCGAACCGGTGCTCGCCCGCGCCGGCGAACCGCTCATTCTGGTCGGTCACTCTTATGGCGGCGCGGTGGCGTTGATTACGGCGTTGCTGAACCCTGGCCGGGTGCGCGCCATGGCTTTGTATGAGCCGACATTGTTTGCCCTGCTCGACGCCGAATCGCCCCCACCCAATGAGGCGGATGCCATTCGTGAAGTCGTCGCAAACGCCGGGCTCGCGCTTGAAGTGGGTAACCTGGACGCAGCGGCCCAGCACTTCATTGACTACTGGATGGGTGCCGGGGCCTGGGAGCAAACCCCGGAACAACGCAAGCCTTCCATCGCCGCCGCGGTGGCCAATGTGCAGGGCTGGGCTCACGCGTTGTTGAACGAGCCGACGCCATTACAGGCGTTCCGCTCGCTCAACCTGCCGGTGCTTTTCATGGTCGGCAAGGATTCACCGGCATCGTCACGGGCAGTGGCGCGGCTACTGACCGGCACACTGCCGAACGTTGAAGTGGTAGAACTCGAGGGGCTCGGTCATATGGGGCCGATTACGCATCCCGAAATCGTCAATCAGGTGATCGTGCAATTTATTGAGCGCAATTGACCTGACGTCACACCGCTACAGCGCAGGACGTTGCAGTTTGACCCACTCCTGCACCGCAGGCCGCTGCCATTGACGCTGCGCGTATTCCACCAGCGCGGATGGCACGGCGTCGCCGTTGAGTATCAGCCGGTTGAGCATCAAGGCCAAATCCACATCAACGATCGACCATTGCCCGAACAAGTACTCGCGGCCGTCAGCCAGCAGCGCGTGTGCGACACCGATCAGCTTGCGCGCGGCCGACTCGGCAGCGGGCGACAAGGGCGCTGATTTGAGGCCATAAAACACCACCAGTGTGGATCGCTCCTGCCGGATGGGCAGCAGATCACTGCGCAGCCACGCCTGGATTTGTCGTGCCTTCGCGCGTTGCGTCAGCTCTTGCGGGTAAACCGGCGTCTGAGGAAAAACGTCTTCCAGGTATTCAGTGATCGCCGATGATTCAGACAAGGCAAAATCGCCATGCACCAGCGTCGGTACACGCTGGGTCAGCGAGAGGCTGGCATAGTTTTCTGCCTGGTTCTCGAACGCGTCGAGGTCCAGCGGGCTCAGTTCAAATTCGATGCCCTTTTCGCGAAGAGCCACGAAAACCGACATGGCATAGGGGCTGGTGAATTGAGCATCAACGTACAGGCGCAGGCGGGAATCATTCACGAGGACATCTCCATAGGGTGAGCAAACACGCTACGAGATCCGATGCCATAAAGAAAATTCATGATTTTTATGGGGGCATTCCTCAGCGGAATACCGGGTTGGCGGGCAGCCGCTGAAATGACTGCCCCAGCGCATGAATGATCCAATTGCGCTTTTCACATGAAAAAAGTCATTTGTGCACCTATCTCGCTCGCATTCCCCGCCCTAAAGTGCACCTATCTACTCAACCCTCGGCATCCTTATGAATCTCTGGTTTCGACTGTTCCTGATGCTGTTTCGTCGCCCATGGCGCAAGCCGGTTGATGGACTGGCCACTACCGTCATCCGCATGCGCGTCTGGCCGCTCGATCTTGACCTCAACCGGCACGTCACCAATGGCCGTTATTTCACTATGGCCGACATAGGCCGCATGGACTTCGTCCTGCGTAGCGGCGCCTTCCGCGTAGCTCTGCGTCACAGGGCGGTGCCGATCGTTGGGGATACCTGGGGCAAGTTTCGGAGGGAGCTGAAGCTGTTCGAATCGTTTGAGATTCATACCCGCATACTCGGCTGGGACGATAAGTGGAGCTTTATGGAACACCGCTTCGTGAGCAAAGGACGGGTAGTTGGCGTCGTCATCATGCGGGGCCTGTTCCGCGCGGCCAAAGGCACGGTCGCACCTGCCGAGTTTGTCCGGGAGCTGGGATTGGCTGAACAGTCACCCGAGATGTCGCCGTGGCTGACAACCTGGTCGCAAAGCTGCGACGATATGAGCCGCCAACTCCGAGAGGAAGAAGGCCTGGCGCCTCAGCTTCATCCTGTCTCCGAACCCTAACAGGCGGCCAAATAGAAGCTAATATTCCTCTGAATCCCCCTGCCAAGGACTGCAACCATGAGCCGGCTCGAGCTACTGACCAAATGGAATCGCATGATTGTTCGGTTGCAGATTGAACATGAAATCAGTGCCCGGGATTTCGAGAAATTCAGCTGGAAACTGGGTATCCCCTGCGTTGTTCTGTCGGCGATCGTCAGCGCCAGCGTCTTTGGCTCAATCAGTGATTCCTCGCCCGTATGGCTCCAATACGTAGCCGGTGTCCTGTCACTTCTGACTCTGGTGTTGAGTTCGGTTCAGACCTTCCTGAACTTTGACACCCGGGCTGCCGGGCACAAAGACACCGCCGAGAAACTCGGGGCGATATCGCGTGAGATTCAGGACGAAATCGCCAGCGGCAAAGACGAGGCTATCCTGGGCCCAATCGTTTTGGACATCCGCAAGCGCATTGATTCGATTCTGCTTGATGCGCCAACCTTGCCCAAGTCGACGATCAGAAAACTGGGGGATGTTCGCGTCCACACGGAGACACCACCAGCAGAGCAAGACACCGTCCCGGCTTGATTAAAGGCCAGACTCTGGTTCGCAGCATCGTGAAAGGAGGCGTTTGCAATGCAACTCATCACGTTGAAAATCGACAAGCCGCAAGAGACGAACTTCATTTTGGGGCAGACGCATTTCATCAAGTCCGTCGAGGATATTCATGAAGCGTTGGTCAACGCCGTGCCAGGTATCCAGTTTGGCGTGGCCTTTTGTGAAGCCTCCGGCAAATGCCTGGTGCGATGGTCCGGCACCGATACCGCCATGATCGAACTGGCGCAGAAAAATGCGCAAGCCATCGGCGCGGGCCATAGTTTCATCATTTTCCTGGGCGACGGTTTCTATCCGTTGAACGTATTGAACACCGTCAAAATGGTACCTGAGGTGTGCCGTATCTTTTGTGCAACAGCCAATCCCACCGAAGTGATTGTTGCTGAGACGGAACAGGGGCGCGGGATTCTGGGCGTGGTGGATGGCTTTTGTGCCAAAGACATTGAAGGCGATGAAGACATTCTGTGGCGCAAGAATCTGTTGCGGCAGATCGGCTACAAGTTGTGATTTGAGTCTGGTTTTGAGTCAGTGAGAAACCTATGGCGAGGGAGGCATGCTCGCGCTTGAGTGCGTAGCACTCACAAAAATCGGCAATAGTTGTCAGATTTCTTGGGGCCGCTGCGCAGCCCAACGCGAGCAAGCTCGCTCGCCACAAAGGCAGGTATGACTGATGAGCGCTTAAGTGAACAACGTTACAAGGCCTTGAGACTCACCTGCCAGAATTCTGCACAAGTTGCTCAACGAAAAACTCCACATGCCCTCTCGGATGAGTCGGCAATGGCCAGGTGTCGACGTTGTGAGCCAGGGCCTGGAAGGCTTGAGCGCATTTGGAACGGGGAAAGGCTTCAAGCACTGCACGCCCCTTCTGCACGGCTTTGTGCGCACATTCATCGTTGGGTATCGCGCCGACGTATTGCAGCGAGACATCGAGGAACATGTCGGTAATCTTTTCCAGCTTGGCAAACAGATTGCGGCCTTCCGACGGACTGCCCGTCATGTTGACCAACACCCGAAAGCGGTGCAGACCGTAGTTCAGGTTGAGCAGCTTGATCAGCCCGTAGGCGCCGCTGATCGAGGTGGGTTCATCGCACACGACCACCATCACTTCCTGCGCCGCGCGGATGAAGTTGACCACTGAGCCACCGATACCGGCGGCCGTATCGATCACCAGCACATCCAGCTTATCGCCAATGTCGCTAAAGGACTGGATCAGCGCACGGTACTGCGCCGGCTCCAGATGAATCATGCTTTGCAAGCCCGAAGAGGCCGGGGCTACACGAATGCCTCCAGGCCCAGGCAACAGCACCTCGGACAGCTCGCAACGCCCTTCGATGACATCGGCCAGTGTGTAGCGCGGGGTCAGCCCCAATAGAATATCGATATTCGCCAGACCCAGATCAGCGTCCAGCAATACAACGCGCCGCCCCATTTTTGCCAGCGCCAGCGACAGATTAACCGCCACCGTTGTCTTGCCCACGCCACCTTTACCGCCAGTTACCGCGATAACTTGCACGCAATGCACATCATCCATTTTGCCTTCCCTTCCCTGCGCATTGTGTGCCAGTACGTAATGGCACCATCCTGATGCCGGAAGAATAGCTGAAAAGCGCAAAATTGCTGCTTTGTCTCCCGACGAGAGGCACTTCGCCACATACCATCGACCCTTTTCAACGAAAACGCCGCTAATGGGTTGATTCAGAGGATGACACTGCGCTCCTGAACGATCGCTGGCAGATGTACCGATAGAGGCGGCTGAACTGGCGCCAGGCTCTCAGGCGCCCTGCTCACCCAGAGATGAAGAAACTTCCAAGACGTCTAAATCCAGACGTCATTGATTGCGGTTCTTTCTCCGTCCTGATCGCCGGTGTTCAGCACGCCACGCGGCTCGATCAGTAGCATCCTCACCTCTCGCTCAGCGTAAGGCTTGTGTTCGACGCCCTTGGGGACAACGTACATTTCTCCCTGCCTAACCACGACGGCCCCCTCTCGAAGATCAATGCGAAGCTCGCCTTCGAGGACGATGAAGGTTTCATCGGTGTCGGCATGGGAATGCCAGACAAAGTCGCCTTCGATTTTCACTACCTTGAACTGGTAGTCGTTCATTTCGGCAATGACCTTGGGCGCCCATTGTTCGCTGAACAACGCCAGTTTTTCGGCAAAGTTAATCGCGGTGCAGGTCGTCACGCCGGGTTGGGAATTCATTTGAGTTGCCCTCACTAGACAAGTTATCGAGGTCTGACTTTAGGAGAGGACCAGCACTGCGTATTGCATGATTGTGCAAGTCGAGCGCCCTTAAACAAGGCCCAGCCTTTTCATCCATTGACCGGGTGAGACGCCATACGTCTGGACGAACTGACGCGTCATGTGGCTTTGATCGAAAAAGCCTGCGGAGACGGCCGCCTCCGCCATCGAGTAGCCGCCGAACATCAGTGCTCTTGCCAGATCGAGACGTCGTTGAGTCATGTATCGATAGGGGCTAGTACCGTACAGCGCACGAAAATCACGGCTCAGGCTCCAGCGGTCTCGACCACTGGCCTGCGCTAACTCCTCCAGGGTAATGACTCGATCCAGCGACTCATGAATCAGCGCACGCGCGCGTTCGGCCGCTGCGAAATCAAACGACTTACGCCGCCCACGTTGCCCCGAGTTCACATCCAACGCCTGCGCGAGATCGTAAATGGCATCGTCTTCTTCCAGGGGCTCGATGCAAGCGTCGAGGTTTTGCAGTAGCACCTGGGTCGCGCCATAAAGCCGTGGATCGCTCGATATACCACCCTCGATGAAGGGCAAGGGCTTGCCGCCTAATACTTGCTGAATCAAAGCGGGTTCGATGTAGATCATCCGATAATGAAAACCCGCTTCGGTACCGGCTTCACCGTCATGCACCTCGTCTGGATGCAAAACGATGGTTTTCCCGGGCAGGCTGTGACGCTTGGTGTTGCGGTACTGGAAGCTTTGTACACCCGACAGCGTTCGTCCGATGGCGTACGTATCGTGGCGATGCGGCGTAAACCCATGGCCGCCAAAAAAGGCTTCGATACGCTCAATCTTCAACGGCTGAGCTGAGCGCTTTACCCAATCCTTGTCACCCCTGGCTTTCGTCATGTCCCTGTACCACCTGAATGATGTCAGTACGGTACCAGTCAGCGTGCCCGATGTCCCCGGCGGACTGACCCGTGCATGCCTGAATCAGCCCCCACGGCGACGGCGCTAAATTTGTCTCCCCCCTCGTGAACCAGTCTTCAGACCCGCAGTCTTAGCCGTGCCGTAAAAGAAGCTCACCCAACGAAGCGCTCCTACGGTCATTGCTCGTTCCTTCCCCTATCGTCGTCATCTCATCAGAGCTGTCCGTTCATGCGCCCAACTGTCCGCCGCTGTCGCTTTATCTCTCTGTGCCTGATGCCTTTGCTCCCGCTACTCGCCAGCCCCGCCCATGCCAGTGGGGAGAGGCAACTGGTGGAGGTCATCAACGATTACCGCGCCGATCCCGATCGCTGTGCCGGGCGTACGGTCAAGCCGTTACGGCCGCTGTCGCTGAAATCGAACCTGGCCTTGCCGGTCGGTTATGGCGGCGGTTTGCGAAGTGCCTTGAAAGCCAACGGCTATCAAGCGGTGACGGTGCGCACCCTTCGCGTGGTGGGCGCGCAAGATGCCGATGAGGCGTTTGACATGCTTGAGAGCGACTATTGCGGGGCGCTGCTCGATACTCAGTTCGCCGACATCGGCGTCACTCGCTCCCGTAGCGAATGGCAGGTGGTACTGGCGCAACCGGTGCTCGACGGACGTGCCGGTGATTCGCGAGCAGCGGGCAAGGCGTTGCTGGCCGAGGTCAATGCGGCACGGGCCAGGCCGCGCATGTGCGGCCGCCAACGCTTCGCCGCCGCACGGCCACTGTCCTGGAATCCCGCTTTGGGCGCCGCCGCGCAAGGCCACAGCAAGGCGATGGCCTACGGAAATTACTTCGCCCACCGCGATCCTGACGGTGATATGCCATTGGATCGGGCCAAAGCCGCCGGCTATCGAGGCCGGCAGATCGGCGAAAACATCGCCGCCGGGCAAAGCTCACCGAACAAAGCGATGGCCAGTTGGCTGGCCAGCCCCGGGCACTGCGCCAACCTGATGAACCCGATGTTTACCCAGGTCGGTGCAGCCTATGCCGCCGATTCGCGCAGCGATAAAGGTGTTTATTGGACGATGTTGTTTGGTGCGCCTTGAGTGAAGCGCGCTCCATAACCCCTGAAATGCCAGTCGGTTAAACGCAAAACTCGTAGGAGCCAGGCTTGCCGGCGAAGGCGTCCTTCAGCTCGCCTTCGCCGGCAAGCCTGGCGCCTACGAAAAGCGCTCGCAAGACGGCGGCACAATCAACATTGATGTCGCCTGACTCACCGCCATCGCGGGCAAGCCCGCTCCCACAGGTTCCGCCGGTATTCGGGCATTATTCAAATACTCGACGGCGCTGCCACGCTTTGCCGCCCTTTGAAGGCCAGTGAGAAACAGAAAAATATCGCCAACGCGAACCCTGCCGGGAACAGCCAGATGTTTTTCCAGTCATGGCTGTCAACCGACGCATAGTGATCGGTGACCGCCCCGGCCACCCAAAAGCCAATCAGCATGCCCAAGCCGTACGTCGCGAGCGTGATCAAGCCTTGCGCGGAGCTTCTGAAGCGCTCCGAGGCTTTGGCATCGGTGTAGATCTGCCCCGAAACAAAGAAGAAGTCGTAGCAGATGCCGTGCAAGGCGATGCCGGTGAACAACATGAAAGCGAGGTCCCCGTTGTTGCCGTAGGCGAACAGCAGATAGCGCAATGCCCACGCCAGCATTCCCACCAGCAGCGCAATCTTGATGCCGAAACGCTGGATGAACAGCGGCAGGAGCAACATGAACAGCACTTCCGAGACTTGCCCGATCGCCATCTTGGCGGTTGGGTTGGTCACGCCGATTTCCGCCAGAAACGGGTTGGCATTCTGGTAATAAAACGCCAACGGAATGCAGATCAGAATAGAGGCGATGAAGAACACCAGATAACTGCGGTCCTTCAACAAACCCAAGGCATCCAGCCCCAGCATTTGATTTAAGCCGACACTGCCCGGCTCAGGTTTGAGCGGCGCGGTGCGCGGCAGGCTGAAGCTGTAGATTCCAAGCACGAAGGAGGCAATGGCCGACATCAGAAACGTGTTGCGCAAGCCACCGGATGAGATCGCTTGTTGCGAATCCCAGGCAAACACGAAGCTGATCACCACGCCCGCCACAATCCAGCCGATGGTGCCCCACACTCTGATCCGCGAGAACTCCAGGGCCGGGTCGCGCATCTGCCGGAACGCCACCGAATTCACCAATGCCAGCGTCGGCATGTAGATCATCATGTAGGCCAGCACGAACGGGTAAAACGCACTGAAGTCAGGCGCTCGATAGAGTTGCAACAGCAGCACCGCGCCGATCAGATGCAACACCGCAAGAATGCGCTCGGCATTGAAGTAGCGGTCGGCGATCAACCCGATCACAAAGGGCGCGATGATTGCCCCCCAGGACTGCGTCGAGAACGCCATGCCGATCTGCCCACCGCTGGCCCCAAGATTACTGGAGAGGAAGGTGCCGAGGGTCACGAACCATCCGCCCCAGATAAAGAACTGCAGGAACATCATTACGCTTAATCGCGCAGTCATCGTGGTCATATCAGTCACCGTCTTATTGTTTTTCTTTTTTGGGAGAGAGGGGCAAACAGGGTTTTCAGGCGTCGGGCAAACCCAATAGCCGTCGATTGAAACGCTCGTCGGACGCCACGCTGGCGAAATCGTCAAACGCCTTTCGGGTTTTGCTGATCATGTGCTGCCGGATGAAGGCCGCACCTTCTGCGGCGCCCTGCTCCGAATCCTTCAGGCAACACTCCCATTCCAGAACTGCCCAGCCGGCAAAGTCGTACTGAGTCAATTTGCTGAAAATCGATTTGAAATCGATCTGCCCATCGCCCAAGGAACGGAAGCGGCCAGGCCGATCGACCCAACCTTGATAGCCGCCGTAGACCCCTGAACGGGCATCGGGCCGGAACTCGGCGTCCTTGACGTGGAACATGCGGATGCGCTCGTGGTAGCGATCGATGAAACCCAGATAGTCCATTTGCTGAAGCAGCAGGTGGCTCGGGTCGTAGAGGATCGCGGCGCGCGGATGGTGATCGACGGCCTCAAGGAAACGCTCGAACGAAGCGCCGTCGTGCAGGTCTTCGCCGGGATGGATCTCGTAGCAGAGGTCGACGCCGGCCTCTTCAAAACAATCGAGGATCGGCAACCAGCGCTTGGCGAGCTCGGCAAAACCCTGCTCGACCAGACCGCTCGGCCGTTGCGGCCACGGGTAGACGTAGGGCCAGAGCAGCGCACCGGAAAACGTCGCGTGCGCCTTCAACCCCAAGCGTTGGCTGGCACGCGCGGCGAGTTTCAACTGATCGATGGCCCACTCGGTGCGTGCCTGAGGCTGGCCGCGCAAATGCGCAGGGGCGAAGTCATCGAACAAAGTGTCGAACGCCGGATGCACCGCCACCAATTGGCCCTGCAGATGCGTCGACAGTTCGCTGATTTCGACTCCTGCCTGGGCGCAGACGGCTTTCAATTCGTCACAGTAATCCTGACTGTCGGCGGCGCGCGCCAAGTCGATGTATTGCGTGCCCAGGGTCGGCAATTGAATGGCTTTGTAACCCTGCGCAGCGGCCCACTGAGCAATGTTGGCGAGCGTGTCGAAAGGCGCTTCGGCGGACATGAACTGCGCGAGAAAAATACCCGGGCCGCGCAGGCCTGCCGGTGTTGGGGAGGTGTGGTTCACGGGAGGGTTCTCCGGATTCATGGGTTGCAGACCAGTTCGGTCCACTTCGCGTCGCCGCGATGATTGGCGACCACAGCCTCGATGAACGCCATGCCACGCAACCCGACGTCGATGCCCGGCACGCCGGGGGCATCGTTGCCTTCGACGTTGCTGCGGATCGCGGTGGCGAAATCACCATAGAGATTGGCCATGGCCTCGAGATAACCTTCGGGATGCCCGGCGGGTAAACGCATGCGCTGGCTGGCGGCCTCGCACAACCAGGGCTGGCCGACACCGGAACGAAGGATGCTCAACGGTTGATCGAGGGAGCGATGGATCAGGCTCGCGGGCTCTTCCTGACGCCACTCCAGCCCGCCCTTGTCGCCATAGACGCGGATCTTCAACGGGTTCTCTTCGCCGGCGCAGACCTGGCTGGCGATCAACACTCCGCTGGCCCCGGCGGCCATCTTGAACAGCATCGCCGCGTCATCGTCCAGTTGCCGCCCGGCGATGTGCGAACCCAAGGTTGCGCACACCTGTTCGATGGGTTGGTCCGCGACGAATTCGGCCAGTGAAAAGGCATGGGTGCCGATGTCGCCAATGCAGCCGCCCAACCCGGACTGCTCGGGCTGATCGCGCCAACTCGCCTGCTTGTTGCCCTGCCCGGCCACATCCCGACTCAGCCAGCCTTGCGGGTACTCGACGATGACCTTGCGCACTGCACCGATCACGCCGGTACGCACCATCTTGCGTGCCTGCCAGACCATCGGATAACCCAGATACGTGTGGGCCAATCCATAGAGGCGGTCGCTGCTTTTCACCACCGCCTTGAGCGCCAGCAGCTCGGACAGATTCAGTGCCGCGGGCTTTTCGCTGAACACATGAAAACCCGCGTTCAGTGCCTGGCTGGCAATCGGTGCGTGCAAGTGATTGGGCGTGACGATGACCAACAGTTCCATGCGCTGGTCGGCAGGCAGTGCGCGCTCGCTATCGAGCATCTGCTGCCAGTCGCTGTAGCAGCGTGAGGCGGACAATCCCAGCGCGGCGCCGGTGTCCTGATTGTTGCGGGCGTCTCGGCTGAAGGCACCGCACACCAGTTCAAAACGGCCATCGAGGCCGGCAGCCTGGCGGTGAGCTTTGCCGATGAAGGCACCCTCGCCGCCCCCGACAAACCCCATTCTTATTTTTGCCATTGCAACACTCATCGCGAATTTTCTCTTGTTCGGGGCGGATTAACGCTTCAGGTTTGACTATGATGTAACCGGTTACATCATGCCGGAAATTTAGGCTCAGTTACTTCAGGTGTCAAACCCGGGATTAAAAATGAAGCTCATTTCAGCGCACGGCCGGACTGCGGTAAGCTCGCCGGCCACATGTACATCTGCCGGTTCGATAACGAGGTCGTCTTGTCCAATATCCGTGAAGTAGCCCGGCTGGCCGGCGTCTCGGTGGCCACCGTGTCCAGAACGCTGAAGTCGCCCGAGCGCGTACTCCCCGAAACCCGGGACAAGGTCAATGCAGCCGTGGAACAGGCCGGCTACCGGCCGAACCTCATGGCTGTGCAGTTTCGTTCGCGCAGAACCGGCAATCTGGTGATTCTGGTCCCGGCCATCGCCAACACATTTTTCGCCCGGGTAATCAGCGGTGCCCAACAGACGGCGCAGGCGGCCGGATACCGACTGCTGTTGTGCGACACCCAGGGCCGCGAGGAAATCGAACGAGAATTTGCCGCGCTGGCGTACGCCCACCAGGCCGACGGTGTGATTCAGTTACGCGCCTACGACCCTTTTGAGTCGCCCTTCCCCAACGGCGAATCACCGCCCTTGGTCAACGCCTGTGAAGTGATTCAAGGCGGGCGGCATCCGACCATCAGCCTCGACAACCGGGCGGCGGCCAAAGCCATGACGGAGCATCTGATCGATCTGGGCCATCGCCGAATCGGCCTGATCAAAGGCCCGAAAAGCAGCCCGCTCACACGCGACCGTGTCGCCGGTTATCAAGATGCATTACTCCAGGCCGGTATCGCCCCGGACGCGCAATTGATCTGCCACGGCGACTTCACGTTGAAGGCCGGTTTTGATGGCGCGGGAATGCTGCTGGAACTGCCCGACCGTCCAACCGCGTTTTTTTGCGAAAACGATGAAATGGCGATCGGTGCGTTGAAGCGCATCAAACAACAGGGTTTGCGGGTCCCTGAAGATATTTCGTTAGTCGGTTTCGATGACATTCCATTCGCGGCCTACTGTGATCCAGCGTTGACGACCATCGCGCAACCCGCCGAAATCTTTGGCCAAAAGGCCGTTGAAATGCTGATCGCCCTCATCGAAAAAAAGCCCATCCCGGACCGCCATGTGGTGCTGCCGTTCACATTAACCGTGCGTAACAGCACGACCGCCCGAAAGGGATGAGGGAGAAATCATGGACATCAAAACCGACCTGCAACGCATCGCACTCCAGGAAGAAACCCTGAAGTTTGAGCGCTTCGACAAAGCGACGGCCTGGGACTTGGGCACCCGTTTGAAAACCGCCTGCGAGGAGCAAGGCGTGTCCACCACGATTGAGGTCAGGCTGGCGCGGGACACCGTGTTTTTCTACTCGATGCCGGGAACCTCCGCCAGCAATGCCGACTGGGCACGACGCAAGCGCAATGTCGTGGAACTGATGGAACTCAGCTCGTACCACGTAGGCCGGTCCTTTGCGCTTCAGGGCGACTCACTTGAAGGTTTGATGGGGTTGCCCCTGCGTGATTACGCCGATCATGGCGGCAGCTTCCCGATATCGGTCAAAGGCGTGGGGTGCATTGGCGCTGTCACCGTTTCAGGGCTGCCCCAGCGTGAGGATCATGCTTTGGTGGTTCAAGTGTTGGCACAGATGTGCGGGGCCGACCCGAGCGAACTTGCGCTTGAGGATGAGTAGCCCCGCCGCACGCGGGTTGTGGGAGCGGGCTTGCTCTAGTGCCAGTCAGTTAAGAGATAGAACAAGCGATGAGTAACCTGTGGCGAGGGAGCTTGCTCCCGCTGGGTCGCGAAGCGGCCCCCCTTATCCCCAAAAAGAGGGGGACTGCTTCGCAGTCCAACGGGAGCAAGCTCCCTCGCCACAAGGTCTGTATCACGCTTAACTGACTGGACGGATCGGTTACTTCGGTTGCGCCACCGTACGCAAATAAGGTTTCAGCGTTTTGAAGCCATCCGGATATTTCTTCCTGGCGTCCTCATCGGAGACCGAAGTGGGAATGATCACGTCCTCGCCCGGACGCCAGTTCACCGGGGTGGCGACGGTGTGCTTGGCGTTCAATTGCAGAGAATCGAGCAGACGCAGCACTTCATCGAAGTTGCGCCCGGCACTCATCGGGTAGATCAGCATCGCCTTGACCTTTTTGTCCGGGCCAATGATGAACACTGAACGCACCGTGGCGTTGTCCACGGCAGTCCGTGCGCCGCCACTGGCATTCGGATGAATCATGTCGTAGAGCTTCGCCACCACCAGGTTCTCGTCACCGATCATCGGATAGTTGACCGCATGCCCCTGGGTCTCTTCGATGTCTTTGGCCCAGGTCTGATGGTTACTGACAGGGTCGACGCTGAGCCCGACAATCTTGGTGTTGCGTTTATCGAACTCCGGCTTGAGCCCCGCCATGTAGCCAAGCTCAGTGGTGCACACCGGGGTGAAATCCTTGGGGTGCGAAAACAGGATCGCCCACTTGTCGCCGATCCACTCGTGGAAATGCAGCGGGCCTTCGGTGCTTTCGACGGTAAAGTCCGGTGCTTCGTCGCCAATACGGATTGCCATGTTCGTTCTCCTTACTGTTGAGTCGTAGGGAAGCCGCTGGCTGCTCCAACGGCATTCAGGATCTGCGTTGAACCTGTCAACGCGGATCAGTATAGGAGACGCCTGAACACAAGGGAGTTATCGCCGCGCCAACTCTACAGCCCTTGAACGACGGGGCCTTCAAGCCTTCGAGTTGCCTTCGACCGACATCGCAAGCCCGGTTGTCCTGGCCACCCAGTAGTAAAGAATGCCCGGCACCACCAGCCCGACGATCCAGGAAATATCGACGCCGCCGAGCTGCGCGACCATCGGTCCGGAATAGAAGTGCGTGTCGACAAAAGGCAGCTGGACCAGCACACCGAAGACATACACGCTGATCCCCAACACATTCCAGCGGCCATAGCGCCCCGCCGGGTCGGACAATGCGGGAATGTCATAGCGCTCTTTGTTGATGAAGTAATAATCCACCAGGTTGATCGCGCTCCACGGCGTGAAGAAGGTCAGCAAAAACAGGATGAAGTATTTGAACGTGGTGAGAAACGAGTGCTGCCCCAGCAATGCAAGCGCGGTGGACGCGCCGACAATCGCCAGCACAAACAGCATGCGTTTACCGGCGGATATCTCGAAGCCACGACGAAAGCCACTGATGATGGTGGCCACGCACATGAAGCTGCCATAAGCGTTGAGGGTCGACACCGTGACCTTACCGAACACCACGCTCAAGTACAGTAAGGAAGCGATCACGCCGGTACTGCCCAATCCAACGATGGTGGCAACTTCATGCCCGCGAAAACTCGTGCCCGCCAACGCAGCGGCGAATACTCCCAGCACCATGGACGCCTGAGCGCCCAGCACCGTCCCCAGGCCTACGGCGGTGAAGGTCTTCCAGGACGAGGTCTTGCTCGGCAGGTAGCGTGAGTAGTCGGCCACATAAGGGCCGAACGCGATCTGCCAGGACGCGGAAAGGGATACCGCCAGCAGGAAAGTACTCCAGCCGAAATGGCGATTTTCCAGCAACAGACCGATGTCGTTGAGCGTCATCAATCGGGTAAACAGGTAGACGAAGGCAATGATACCCAACACGCTGGCCACCCGTCCGACCAAGTGGATGACCCTATAACCGAAGATCGTCAGAAACGCGATGCAGGAGGCGAAAATCAGGATGCCGGCGCTGTCGCTGACGTCGATCAATTGGGCAATGGCCTGCCCCGACAGTACCGCGCCGGTGGCGCTGAAACCGAGGTACATCAGGCACACCAGCACAATCGGGATCGCCGCCCCATAGACGCCGAACTGCACGCGACTGGAGATCATCTGCGGCAACCCAAGCTTCGGCCCTTGTGCCGCGTGCAAGGCAACCACCGCACCGCCGAGCAACTGGCCGATCAGCAAACCAATCAGTGACCAGAACACATCGCCACCCAGCACCACGGCCAGAGCGCCGGTGACGATCGCGGTGATCTGCAGGTTGGCGCCGAGCCACAGGGTGAACTGGCTGTAGAGGCTGCCATGACGCTCGGCCTCGGGAATGTAATCGATCGAACGTGTCTCGATCAGGGGACTTCGCTGCTGACTATCGCTGACCTTGGTCATTACGGTGTTCTCTTCTGAGGGACAGACGGGTACGGATGTTCTGTGGCGAGCGAGCTTGCTCGCGCCGGGCTGCGAAGCGGCCCCAAAAGCGACGGCCGCTGCGCAACCGAACGGGGGCGAGCCCCCTCGCCACAAGCAAGCGCCCTCGCCACAATTGATCGCTTGACTGTTAACTGACTGACAGGGGTTTGAACGCTTAGAAGGCCTTGCTGGCACTGGCGACCACGGTGGCAGTGCACAGGTCGCCATAGCCGTACCAGCTCGCGCACTCGCTTTTCGACAGGTCGGTATCGATGTAGCTGAGGCCCCAGGTCACGCCCACGAGATCACGGGTCAGTTTGGCTTCCCACTCGGTGTAGGCATCACGGCTTTCACCGTTGGCGGACCAGAAAGCCGGGTCTTTGACATCGTTGCGACCCACGCGCAGGTCCAGGCCGATCTCGGCCGGCAATTCGATTTTGTAGCTGAGGTAGGTGTAAAGAGTGTCCTGATCCTCGCCAAAGAAGTTCGGCGTATCGTTTGAGTAGTTGGCGCCGAGCTTCACGCCATAAACGTCAAGAATGGCGTAGACCTCACTCATGTTGAATTGGCCTTCCTTTGGATAGTCGTACTTGATGTACCCCAGATCCAGACTGATTGCTTCGGTCGCCTGCCAGTAGTAGCCCGCGTAGTACTCGAGTTCCTGCCGGGTTTTGTAGGGGCCACCGAAATCGACATTCGAGGTCCAGGCGCCAATGTACAAACCGCTGCTGTGCACCAGCGTGGCACCGGCCTGAACCGCCGGATCCCCCAGGGTTTGCGAAATGCCACGGGTGCGGTAGTCACTGAAAACGCCCAGGGTCATGTCCAGGCTGAAGTCATCGTCAAGCGTCAGTGCCTGGCTGGTCAGGGGAGCCAATACAAGGCTGGCAAGGGTCAATGCTGAGCGTACGTTCATACAAGTCTCTTATTTTTATGGATCAGCGGGTGATGTCGGGCACGGCTCTGCCCTGCCCCTCGCAATGCGAGGAGCGGGAGCATTTTTTCGGTACTGCCGGCGGGTAGTCGTCAGGACGCGGGCGCGTAAACCTGCTTGCCAGCGAAGAAAGTCTTCAGGACCTTGGTGTCGAACAGCTCGTCGTCGCTGACCTTGAACACATCGCGGTCGAGGATGATCAAGTCGGCCTGTTTACCGGGCGCCAGCGAGCCAATCTGTTGCTCCAGCCGCAGGGCTTTGGCGGCATTGAGGGTGTAGGCGTAGAACATGGTCTGGCGATCAATGCTTTCTTTGGCATTCAACACACCCAGCGGCCCTTTGCGAGTGCTGGCCTGGGCGATGGCATTCCACGGGTTGGGGCTGGACACCGGCCAGTCACTGCCACCGGCGATGACCGCACCGGCGTTATGCAGGGACCCGGCGGGATACTGATAACCGTAAGCGAACGCGCTGATATACGGTTTGACCAACTCCACCGTGTAAGACTCGCCGGTGGCCCACAGCAGCTGCATGGAAGCGATCACGCCAAGCTGCTTGAAGCGCGGAAACTCCTTTGGATTGACCAGTTGCAGATGGGTAATGCTGTGGGCCATCGGTGTCGGGTTGAGTTTGCGCGCGTATTCAAAACCATTGAGTGACTCACGTACGGCACGGTCGCCGACCGCATGCATGTGCACAATCCAGTCACGCTTCTCCGCCGCTACCACCAATTCACCGAAGTGTGCCGGGTCGATCAGCAACTGACCGTTTTTATGACTGTTGCTGAAGGGAACGATCACCGCGGCCGTCTGCCCCGGAAACTCCAGAATGCCGTCAGCGAAGACCTTGATGCCAGGGAAGCTCAGGTTGGGCACGCCCTCGAATTTCTTCATCACCTTGGCCAGCACTTCCAGATCGGCCGGCCGGCTTTTTGGGTTAGCCAGCAGCAGCGCCGCGACGTGGGCATTGAGTTCGCCCTTCTGCGCCAGTTCGCGGTAAAGCGGTAGAACACCGTAACTCTGCTCGGTGGCCTGGAAATCGAACAGCGAATCACCACTTCCGGCATTCGCTGCCGCGTCCATCCAGGCGGTAACGCCATATTGATTATTGACCTTCACCGCCTCGCGAGCAGCCTTGAGCATGACCTCGTTGCCGGGCGCGGGGATCTGGCTGCGTACCTTGTCCCAGCGCGACTCGGCGAACAAACCATTGGGGGTGAAGTCCGCTGCGTGCCCCACGAAGCTGCGATCCTGTTCCGACAGACCTTTTACCAATGCCGCGTCGATCTTCAGACGCTTGAGCATCGCGTTGTTGGCCCAGCCGGTATGCCCGTCAATCCCGCTGAGGACCACCGGTTGGTCCGCCCAGCGTCCCTGATTGAAGCGCTGACCGAGCTCGCGGCTTTTCTCCCAATAGGCCGAACTCACCCCGGCAATGCTGATCACGTCACCGGCCCGTGCTCGCCCCGCTTCATCTTGCTCGATCACCCATTGCTCAAGGTCCGGCAACGGCTTTACTTCATCCAGCAGGTTGGCCCCCTGGCTGTTGAAGGCCGCAACGACCGGGTGACTATGGGTATCAATCATTCCAGGCATCAGCACTTTGCCCGCCAGATCGATTCGTTGCGTCTGGGCATCGGCCAGGGCGTTGATCTCGGCATTGCTGCCCACTTTAAGAATCTTGCCGTCTTGCACCGCCACGGCCTGAACCAGTGCTTGACCGGGTTCGGCGGTAAAGACCTTGCCGTTGAACAGCACAAGATCAGCGGCGGCCATGGCCTGCGCCGAGGAAAGGGCCAGGGCTGCGGCCAACAGGTTGGGAATGAATAGTTGCATCGGAACACTCTCTTGTTTTTATTGGGCGATTCGGGATGTGGACGCTTGTGACAATGCCTTCGGATCAAGTCCAACAAACGGCGCCTTGGCCCACACGACCTTGCCGCCGACCACCGTCAGCAGCACCTCGTTTCGGCCCAGCTCATCCTCCGGCACCTGCATGAAGTTCTTGTCCAGCACGATCAAGTCGGCGAACTTTCCAACCTCGACCGAACCGACGACAGCCTCCAGTTTCAGTTGCTCGGCGGCGTTCATGGTGATGGTGCGCAGCACGTCGGTACGCGACAGCGCCGGGTCGGCATTCAACCTGCCGGCATACTTGGGGCCGTAGCTGTGCGGGTTCAGCGGATCGCCTGAACGGGTGACACCGATCTTCAGCGCCAGGAATTCATCGAGCGGGTCGACGGGCCAGTCGCTGCCATAAGCAACCCGGCCACCCGCGCGGCTGATACTGCCCGATGGTTCCATACGGGCAAAACGCGTCGGGCCGAGATGATCGCTGGTGCCGTCGACCGTGGACGGCGCCTGCTGGGCCCACTGGAACGACATGTTGGCGGTCACATCCAGCGCCTTGAAGCGTGCATAGTCAGCGGGGTCCACCGACTCGGCGTGAGTAATAGCCGGACGAAAACCGTTGCCAGGCAGTTGCTGGCGCACGTATTCGATACCGTTCAACGAGTCACGCACCGCTCGGTCCCCAGTGGCGTGAAGGTGCGGATCGAGGCCGGCCTGCACCGCTTGCAACAGCAGCGGATTGAGCACTTGCGGCGGGAAATACAGCTCACCGATATTCTTGCCAGGCGTCCACTTGGGCGCGACATCGGTGCCGGCATTGCGCAGGTACGGCGTCAACATTGCCCCGGTATCCGCTGGAGCGTTGATGATGCCGTCCATGAACAATTTGACGTGACGCATGCTCACACCCGGCGCGACTTTGGCTTCGCCCTGGTCGTAGGTGTTGGCCAATGCCTTGGCCTGGGCAATGGTTTTCGCCGGGTCTGCAGCGGCGGCGGCAGGGTCGAGTTTGATCGCCAACAAGGCCCGTGCGGTCAACTCGCCCGACTGTTGCAGGGTGGTAAACGCTTTGCCATTTTCAGACCCCGACAAGGCATCGAAGAAACTGGTGATGCCTTGCTGGCGCATGGCATCGAGCGCCGCGCGAGTCTGGTTGAGTTTTTCTGCGTCGCTGGCTGGCGGCACCACGGCGGCCATGGCATCGGCGGCACCGTCTTCGCAGATACCGGTCGGGTTGCCGGCGCTGTCGCGCACGTACTTGCCATCACCCGGATTGGCCGTGTGCTTGTTGATACCCGCGACCGCCAGGCCGCGAGAGTTGGTCAGCACGGTATGGAAGTCGGTAGAACGGACCTGAATCGGGCGAGTGGTCTTGAGTGCATCCAGCGTCGATTTGTCGGGATCGCCGTCGAGCCCGGTCATGCCCATGCGGTCCCAGCTGCCTACCTCAAGCCAGACATCGGGGCCCTTGCCCTTGTCGGCATCCAGACACGCCTGAATGGTTTCCTGGAAAACCTTGCGGGTCATCGTCTGGTATTTCAGGTCGCACAACGTCATGGCGCGACCGCCGTCCCCCGGATGCATGTGCGCATCGACGAAGCCGGGCATCAACATGCGCCCCGCCAGATCGATCAGCTGTGTCTGCGTGCCGATGTACGAGGCAACACCTTCATCGCTACCGACATAGACGATCTTCCCGCCCGTGACGGCGATCGCCTGTTGCACCGAGTTCTTGCCATCGACGGTGTAGACATAGCCATTGCGCATCACCATGTCAGCCGGTGTCGAACCCTGTGTCTGACACCCCACCAGCGCCATGCAGGAAAATGCCGTTGTCGACGCAACGGCGATAAACAGCCTGGAAAATTTCAACTGCCTCACCTCTATTTTTATAGTTTTGGAAGTGGCCCGAACAGACGGCCGCAAGCCTCTGATATGCAGGGCATACCCTATAGGGCGCAGGCGTCGGATGGACCTCTACAAATGAGGAGGGGTGAGGCAATTAGATGACAGGGATCCGATCAGGTGTGGAGGCGGAACCTGTGGGCGGGCTTGCTCGCGAAGACGGCGGCATAGTCAACATTGATCGAAGAGGCTTGTTTAAAAGACCTCAAAGTTACGTCCTGAAAGCTACAAAACCTTGCGCCGTTGCCTACGGCTGCACCAGAATCCGCCGGCTTGTGCGGCTATGGGGCGGGCTATATCGTTTCCCTGTCACTGAAAAACAGTGATCGGGTTTGGTAGCCCGCCTTGTAACAGCCGTATGGCAACACCTTATGCCGTCTCTTTTTTTGGACTCTGCTTTATGGTGGTCATGCGTGGGGCTCCTTTGTGAGCGCCGGGTTTCCTGTTGCAGCCGGTCTACCAACCCGCGTATGGCCGCCACCCTTCGTTTGGTAGCGAGGGTGATGGCTCCTTAAAATCTGCAACAAGGAGTTTTCATCTATGTTCAAGGTAACGCCAAACCCACCAGACGCCGATCCGATTTCCCCATACGAACCCGATTCAAAAAAGCTCAACGAGGCCGCCGAACGCGCCCTCAACTTCCACTTCCCGTCGAATGCCGACATCAAAGCCACCGCGCGTACACCCAGCACTATGTTTTCCGTGGACCCACAGGTTACAGCCGAAACCCTGGCGGTTTTTTTGGTCGAGACGCTGGCCTCGGTCGATGTGATGGTCCATCAGTTGGTGGATCATCTGGAGGGTGAGTCGCGCTACGCCCTGCTGGGCATTTCAAACAGCATCATGGTGGCGGAGATCACGGCGAACCGGGTGCTGGATAAAATCAATACACCTTAGAAATGTGAGCTCCATTCCTTTTTTTGTAGGAGCGAGGCTTGCCCGCGAAGAACGATAACGCGGTGTGCCAGACCTGACGCCTTCGCGGGCAAGTCGGATCGCCGCACCGCTCGCTCCTACAAAGGGTGTGTTACAGGCAAACGTTGTTGGACTAGGTCTTTCCTGCCATTTGGCACTATAGTTCATGCCAGATGACAGAACAGCGGAGACTGCCATGAGCGCCAAGAAAAAAGATGTCGTAGTCGACGAGGCTGTCAAAGATGCCAGCCAAAAAACAAAGGTTAAACCACGCGAATCCGACGTTGCCGTAACCGTCTTGAGTAATGGCATGGCAATGCCGGGGTCGAGTCGCGTGCCCCCAATGGTTGCGGTCTTGCTTTCTGGAAAAAATAGCGATGATCGTATGGAGATTTACAGGGCCGTTAAAAACGGTTTCCCGCTGCAGTCGGTGCTCGACATGATCGAAAACAGCGAGGTGTATAAGCAACGCGGCGTGCTGTCGAAAATCGTTGGCGCCTCTGATCGCACGCTTGCGCGGCGGTTGAAAACGCCCAATGAAGCGTTGACCGCGGAGCAAAGCACGCGAGCGCTCAACTATGCGGAGGTCTTGGAAAAGGCAACGGATGTGCTGGGTTCGCGTGAGCTTGCCGAACAGTGGATGGTCAAACCTGCGCGGGGCCTGGATGGTGAGGTCCCCATCGACTTGATTTCAAATTCGGTCGGGTATGAGTTGGTGACTGACTTTCTGACGCGCATTGAGTACGGGGTCTATTGATGGCTAAAGACCCTTTGAGCAGTGAGATTCACTTCTGGCGCCTGGATCCTGCTGAGTACGCCCCCAGCTGGAATTCGGGTATTGGGGCTGAAAAGGTGGGTGGGCGCTGGAACCCTAAAGGTATGGCCACGGTTTATGCAGCCTTGGATGCCTCTACGGCCATCCTCGAAGTTGCGGTGCATAAAGATTTCGATGCGCTGGATTGCAAGCCCCATCGTCTTACGCAGGCCCGTGTGCTGAACCCTTCCAGGATTTATGTGGTGCAGCCCGACAGCATCGCAAACTCCAATTGGCTGGTACCGGGTACCCCGAGTCGCAGCCAGCAACAGTTCGGTGCGGACCTGTTAAGTGTGTACCCTTTTGTGTTGGTCCCTTCTAGTGTCTCGCCGCATAGCTGGAATTTGTTGATGAACCCGCAATTGGCTAATGGGTTGTACGAACTGGTGTTGCAAGAGCCTTTTGCCCTTGATGGGCGGCTTAATAAGCCTTCGCCATAAAGGTGCCTTCGCTGACGCCTTCGCGGGCGAGTCGGATCGCCGCACCGCTCGCTCCTACAGGGGGCGTGTTGTAGGCGGATTTAATCGCGGCGCGTCGCATCCGCAAGCGAGGTCGCGGAACGCAGGACTGAACCCAGTTCCACCTTGCTCTTCACGCCCAGTTGCAGGTAGCAGTTGCGCAGATAGGTGCGCACTGTCGCAGGGCTCAATTCAAGGATTTTGGCAATCTCCTTGTAGGAATGGCCGGCGGCGAACAGCATCGCTGCCGTTCGCTCGCGTGGCGCAAGCATCGCCCCGCGCGACTGGGCTTCGAGCGACAGGATAACGTGCTCGGCGTTAGGGCTCAGTGTCAGGGCGCAGCGACCCAGGCGCATCACGCAGGGTGCCTTTTGCAGTTGCGCGATCACCTGCGCGGGAAGCATTGAACCGTTCCAGCCGGGTAACTCACGTTCAATGGCTGCACACAGCGTTGCCCCCACGTACAACAAACTACCGTCCATGCGCGCGACGCCAAAGTCCGACGCCCCGTTGCCCGTGTCGAAGCGGATCATGTCCTGCACCTGGAATCGCCACAGCTGCAAAAGGTGGTCGCAGAAGGCCGAAAACAGATCGGCCTCGTTGTCGTTGAAAGCCGAGGCATCAATGCCTCGATAGAGACAGACGAAGAACATCAAGCCGCTTTCGGGTAACTCGAAGGTGATGCACATCAGGTAGTAGAGGTCGTGGCGCCGAGCGAAGGCGTTCACTTCTTCATTGGGGTCGGTGAAGCCGCTGTCGCGCACGACCTCACCGGGTCGACTCATGGTGTCTTGGGAGAATTTATCGTTGCGCGCACACGTGTGCCACTCGGCGGCAAACGACTCGGGCAGATTGATTCGCCCGTGCATCCAGTTTCTGGGCGAAACATCGACGCCTGACCCGGACATCTCGCCCCACCAGGCCGAAGCGAAGGGCACCAGTTGGCTGAATGCCTGCAGGCCGTCTGTGATAAACCGGGATGCACCGCGATCTCGGGCAAGACGCCCCAGGTGCAATACGCAAAGATTGAACGCTTGCAGCGTTGCCATCGACGCCTTGGCGCCGACCCCATCACCCTCCTCCATCGCTCTGATCCTGTTCGCTGCATGGCGTATTATTTTTTTGACCATGCCATAGGCGCAGCGATTGCGTCCAGCCCTGGCGCGCTAGCTCGCCCGCCATGGGGGGCCGGCGCTGTTTTCAGATTTTGATTTCACTGGCCGGCATCACGTCAATCCGCGCCACGGAGCCGGTCAGGTGCGCCAGATCCTTGTTGTGTTCGGCGATGATGTCTTCGGCGCTCATCGCGCCGTTGTGGATGGTGGAATGGGCGTCGGCCACCAGCACGACGTCGTAGCCCAATTGATGCGCCTGGCGAACGGTGGCGTTGACGCAGTAGTCGGTTTGCAGGCCGCAGATGATCAGGCGGTCGGCGTCCAGCTCTTGCAGCTGTTCATGCAAGTGGGTCTGGTAGAACGAATCCGGGGTGGTTTTGCGCACGCGCAGGTCTTGAGGTGAAGTCTTCAGACCGTCGGCCAGTTGCCAGCCTTCGCTGCCGTGTTGCAACAGGTCGCCCTCTTCTTCGTGCTGAATAAGGATGACCGGGATGTTGGCGGCCCGGGCTTTGGTGCTGAGGTTGTTGATGGTGTCGATGACTCGATTGATGTCGAAGCATTCATACTCGCCGGTGCACAGCGCGCGTTGGACATCGATGATCAGGAGTGCGGTGCTCATGGCTTCCTTCCTTGATAAGTCGGTGGCTCGGAGACGGATTTCAACTCCCTTCTTCATGTAGCAATTGTCTAGCTGACGAGGCTGTGTTCGAGCTCCTACGGGGATCGGGGCCACCCGGGAGTTCAGGTGGCCGGTGATCGCCTGTTTCAGTAACCGAGTGACAACCCGGTATTACGCCGTGGATCGTTCGCGCCATAGAAGCGGTTCTTGCCCACTGGCTTGCCTTCCAGCGAAGGCGCACCTACCAGAATAGCTGCGATATGGTTGGGGTCCTGCGGCCCGGCAAATTTGTGCCCCCAGCTTTCGAGCATCTTCTTGGTGTCCGGGCTGGTGGCGAAGCTCTCCAGGTTGGTTTCTTCCGGCAGCCATTGCTGGTGGAAGCGCGGCGCATCCACCGCTTCCTGGATGTTCATGCCGTAGTCGATCACGTTGAGGATGGTCAGCAGGGTTGCAGTGATGATGCGGCTGCCACCGGGAGTGCCGACGACCATGACGACTTTGCCGTCCTTGGTGACGATGGTCGGGCTCATGGACGACAGCGGCGCTTTGCCAGGGGCGATGGCGTTGGCTTCGCCCTGCACCAGACCGTACATGTTCGGCACGCCGATTTTCGAGGTGAAGTCGTCCATTTCATCGTTGAGGATGACCCCGGTTTTGCTCGCCATGACGCCGGCGCCGAACCAATCGTTGAGGGTGTAGGTCACCGACACCGCATTGCCCCATTTGTCGACGATCGAGTAATGGGTGGTGTTGCTGCCTTCGTGGGGCGCTACGCCGGGTTTGATCTCGCGGGACACGCCGGCCTTTTGCGGATCGATGACTTCGCGGATTTTGGTCGCGTAGTTTTTATCCAGTAAATGGGCGATCGGATTTTTCACGAAGTCCGGGTCGCCGAGGTAGCTGTTGCGGTCCACATACGCGTGACGCATCGCTTCGATCTGGTAGTGCATCGCCTGAGCCGAGCGGAAGCCCAGGTCTTTCATCGGGTAGCCGTCGAGGATGTTCATGATCTCGCAGATCACCACACCACCGGAGCTTGGCGGTGGTGCCGAGACCACGTGATAGCCACGGTAATCGCACTCGATCGGCGCCAGTTCGCGGGTCTGGTATTTGTCGAGGTCGGCCTGGGTGATGATGCCCTTGTTGGCCTGACTGGAAGTGACGATGGCGTCGGCCACCCAGCCTTTATAGAAACCGTCGGCGCCCTTCTCGGAAATTTCCCGCAGGGTTTTGCTCAAGTCTTTTTGTACGAGTTTCTGGCCTACCTGCATCGGCTCGCCATTGCTCAGGAAGATCGAGCCCGAGTCGCGCATGTCTTTCTTGAAGACGTCAGTGGCGTACTCCAGCAAGTCGACATCGCCCTGCTCCAGCACAAAACCGTCTTCGGCAAGCTTGATGGCCGGGGCGATCACTTCCTTGCGGGGTTTGGTACCGTATTTCTTCAGGGCCAGTTCCATGCCCGAGACGGTGCCCGGCACGCCAACGGCAAGATGGCCGCGGGTGCTCAGGTCCGGGATGACGTTGCCCGCTTTGTCGAGGTACATGTCGGGGGTCGCGGCCAGCGGGGCTTTTTCACGGAAGTCGAGGAAGGTCTTGCGCCCGTCCGCCAATTGAATCGTCATGAAACCACCGCCACCCAGGTTGCCCGCCGCGGGGTACACCACCGCCAGCGCATAACCTACCGCAACGGCGGCATCGACGGCGTTGCCGCCATTCTTGAGCACATCGACGCCAACGTGGCTGGCCAGATGCTGAGCGGTGACGACCATGCCGTTTTCGGCTGCGACCGGGGCGACGGAGGCCGCGTGGGCGGTCAGGCAGCTCAGCGCCAATGCGGTTGCCACGAGCGATTTGGTAAAAGGTTCGAACTTCATGAGTCGGTCTCTTTTTGTTTTTAGGTTCTGTTCAAAAAACAGAGGGAACGGTTCAAGAGCAGTAGGCAAGTATGGCTGGGATTGCGTATTGCGCCTCCCCGACGAGGCAGTATGCTGGGCCCCCTGTTCAGCATTTTTACGGAGTCCGCCGGCATGTCCTACACCTTCACCACCCTGGCGTCTCCGGTCGGCGAATTGAAACTGGTGGCGAAAGGCGCGCGACTGGCGGCCATCCTCTGGGAAAACGACAAACCGGGCCGGGTAAGGCTGGGGCCGATGACTGAAGCAGCGGACAACCCGATCCTGGTGCGCACCGCACAGCAATTGCAGGAATACTTCGCCGGCACGCGTAACCGTTTCGAATTGGAGCTGGATTTTGCCGGGACGGAATTTCAGCAGAAGGTATGGCAGGCGTTACTGACCATTCCGTTTGGCGAAACGCGCAGCTACAGCGAGATTGCCCGGCAGATCGGCAATCCCAGTGCGGTTCGCGCGGTGGGTGCGGCTAATGGCAAGAATCCGATTTCGATTATCGCGCCGTGTCATCGAGTGATCGGTGCGTCGGGGAAACTGACGGGGTTTGCCGGTGGGCTTGAGGCGAAAGAGCGGTTGCTGACGCTGGAGGGCTGCGAATGGTCAGGGACCGGCAAGATGGATGATTTGTTTTTGAGCTGATGAGCCCTTGTGGCGAGGGAGCTTGCTCCCGCTCCAGTGCGTAGCGCTGGCAAAATCTTCGACAAGGGGCGTTTCACGCCCAGCGCGACCAAGCTCGCTCGCCACAAAACGCACAGTTTCAAAAAGACAGGGAACATCTCACAGCAATTGCCTAAATCGCCGCCCGTAATTCCCGTGGCGACAAGCCATAGTGTGAGCGAAAGCGCACTGCAAAACGCGAGGCCGAGGCATAGCCGCTGGCACCGGCAATTTCACCGATGGGACGAGACGTGGTTTGCAACCATTGCAGCGCCGTCGCCAGTCGAACGTTTTCCAGGATATTCCTGAAACTATCCCCCTCATTGGCCAGTTGGCGACGCAAAGTCGATTCACCAAGGTTCAGGTGTTGTGCGACGTGCGCAACAGTCCAGTCTCTCTCCGGGCAGCTCATTACCAGTTGCTGCACCCGTTCGCAGAGTGGATCGTTGCGATCCATCAGCAACGGTCCAGCCTGGCCGCCGAGGCACAGGCTCAGAAGCACCGCTTCCCCATAGTGGGTGCGTAATGCATCCGGAGCATCCGCATTGATGGCCGCCAATAACTGATCCCATGCCTGTGTGGTATGCCTGTCCAGAGGGACACATAGGTCTGTCTTCTGGGCATGGCGATGGCTGATGATCTGCTGGCCGTATCGGCTGCTGAAGTTACGCAGTGTCGAACCGGGAAAGGTCACCACATCGGCAATGTAGTGACCGTGAAGGCCGGGAAAATTCGAGATGCCAAGCTCGCGCCCGGCCGGCATCAGAATCAGATGCTGCGGCCCTGCACGCATTTCCCGGTCATCCCATTGCAGCAGTTTTTCCCCCTGCCGCACTCGACACAAGGCGGTAGCGAATATCGGCACCCGTTGCAATGTATGGGGCTGTCGCGCCCGTATGACACACGCATCGATAATGTTTTCCCGGTGCTGTATGCCGAAACAAGGGCGCATCGTTCTTAACGTCCGTAAGTTGAAGTGATGGTCGCTTTGGCTAAGGCGTTGGCATTGAGCATATAGCCCACCAAGGCGCCGCTGGCCTGGTTGTCGAGTGGTAGCTTATCGACTTTCAGCGCCCATACGGTGAATTGATAGCGATGCGGCTTATCCCCTACAGGAGGGCAAGCCCCGCCAAATGCCGGTTGGCCATAATCGGTTCGCCCTTGTACTGCACCGGCAGGCAGGTTCGAGCCGACCCCTCTTGGCAAACTGCTGGTTGAAGCAGGTAAGTTGACCACCGTCCAATGCCACCAGCCGCTGCCGGTCGGTGCATCGGGATCGTAGACCGTGATCGCGTAACTTTTAGTCCCCGCCGGGGCATTGCTCCAGGAAAGCTCGGGCGAAGTATTGCCCCCTTCACAACCGAAACCCTGGAACACCTCGCGGCTGGTCAACGGGCGGTTTTCAGCAATATCCTGGCTCTTCAGCGAGAACTCGGCAGCGTGTCCCGTGAGCACGACGCCCATGGACAATGCGGATAGGATTATTCTGATGTTCATCGTGACCTCATCTGAGTGTTGGCGTGAGGCACGAGTTTAGAGAGAGCAAAGGCTGGTTACTGTGCCGAAATGCTCGACCATTGTGCTTGAACGCTCTCTCGACTCAGAGGCCAATCCAATCCTGCTCAAACCGCTCCGAAGATGTTTTTCATCGCCGCATACTGCAGCAGCATGATGGTCTTGGCATCGCAGATTTCCCCGCGATAGAACGCCGCCAGCGCCTCGTCGAACTTCCACTCCAACACTTCCAGTTCTTCGGTTTCTTCCTCTAGCCCGCCGCCATCACTGACTTTGGAAGAGACGTCGTACTCGGCCATGAAGAAATGCAGCTTTTCAGTCACCGAACCGGGGCTCATGTAGGCTTCGAAAACCTTCTGCACATGGTGGACGCGATAGCCGGTTTCCTCCTCGGCCTCAGCGCGAATGCGCTCTTCAGGCGCAACGCCTTCCAGCAGGCCCGCCGCCACTTCAATCAGCAAACCATCGTGGCCGTTGACGAACACCGGCAGCCTGAACTGGCGGGTCAGCACCACGGTTTTCTTCTCGCGGTTGAACAGCAGAATCGCCGCACCATTGCCCCGGTCGTAAACTTCGCGAGTCTGACGCTGCCAGTCGCCGTTGTTGCGCAAGTAATCGAAAGTGATTTTCTTCAGCAGATACCAGTCGTGGGACAGCACCCGGGACTCGATGATGTTGACCCGCTCGGCTGTGTTCGACATGACAATCCATCCTTATGTTCGTCAGAAAGCGTCCATGTTAGGCGAAAACAGAAAAGCCCGGCATGACTGCCGGGCTTCTTTTTTATCGCTGGTTGGCGACTTCAGGAATCGCTGCGGTTTCCTCTTGAGAAGACAGCTGCTGGCCGTGGATCAACTGTCCATAACGCCGACTGACCCCCCAGTTGTACGCAACGTTGTCCTTGCTGACCCCGTTGTCCCAGTTCACCGACCAGGTCATCAGGCCTTTGATGGGAAGCCCCTTGGCGTCGAGGCGCTTGAAGGCGTTCACCACAGCGGTCGGGTTGATCACATAGCCGGTGGCCGCCGCATCGACGTTGGACGGCAGGCCAATGACGAACTTGTCTGCAGGAATCTTCGTGTACCCGCGAGTGCCGGTCACCAGACTTTCGGTCAGGTAAAACAGGAAGTCCTCCTTCATCGCGTCATTGTTCTGAGCGATCCAGGCGCCAGCGCCGTTGTTGGCTTCCGGCACCCAGAGGCCGTCACCGCCCTGGTTGTAATACTGCGGCGCAATGAAGTCGTAATAGCCTTCCAGCGCCTGGAGGTAGCCAACGTATTTACCGGAAGTGGTCAGGTACGGAAACTCCGGTGCCATGCTGATGATGAAGTGTTTGCCTTCGCCGGCGTAATGATCCTTCACCAGTTTCAGGGCAGCGGGCAGGACGGTCTTGTTGTCGGCGAAATCAATCGCGCTCTGTTCAAGATCGATGTCCAGCCCATCGAAGCCGTAGGTTTCGACCAGTCGGATGATTTCGTTGGCCAGCGGCTGTTCGTTACCTTTGTGCAGCTCGATATGCGCGTCGGCACCGCCGAGGGAAATCAGCACCGCCCTGCCCTGGCCGTTCAGCACGCCGACCTGACGGCGGAACTCGGCGTCGGACAGGTTGTAAGGCTTGAAGGTCGGGATGCCGTTGCCCTTCATGAAGGCCACGGCCACCACGTTGTACTCCTTGGGTACGTCCGCCAGGTTCATGTTGGCGAACTTCCCGCGCTGGTAACCGTCACTCGGGCCAGCCGGCCAGTTGTGCCAGAAGCCCATGAGGATCTTTTTACCGGCGATCGAGGGCATCAACGAAGCGGCGTCGCTCAGTTGAGATTTGAGTAATGAAAAGTCGATTTTTGACATGTTCTAATCCTTCAGAACGTGTTGATTCATAGGTTTGGCGTTACTTGAAATCCACGTCGAACGCTTGATAGAACGCGTTGCCCGTGTTGGCCACGATCCACATCAGCACAATGACGTGATGGCCCTGCTTGTTGGCCGGCAATTTCACTTCGTGGTTGACCTTGGCCTTCATCTCGGCCGAATGGCTGTAGTACGGCACCTGGGTGTAGAAGTCATCGAAGAACGGTTGTGCCTCCAGTTGCGCGCGGCTGATGCGTCGTTTCGGGTCCCAGCCGTCCTTGGTGATGAGCCAGCGATAGCCACGGGTGACGTGGGGCGCGGTGTATTCCCAAGTGACCTTGAAGGTCTGGCCAGGGGCGACATTCAATAGCGGCCAGGCGAACGGACGATTGAGTTTTTCGCTCATTTCCTCGTTGGTGAAGTTGATGCAATCACGGTCGTCGACCTTGCCGCCGCTGAGGATGTGGCCATCGGCGGGAGGGGTCACGCTGTCGCTGTCGGTTTGATATGGCACCGGGAACGGGCCTGCTGTCAGCGATGGGAAATTCTTGCCGCCTTCCATTTCGTTGACCTGCCAGTTACCCAGCAATCCCAGCTCCACGGCAACCGCGCCGCGGCTGAAGGGGGATGTGACACGACCGTGTCGAAGTTGCGTTTGAGTCTGTGGTTGGTTCATCTTTTTCACTCCGTTGATTCAAGAACTCTCCTTCCCGAGGAGAGGCCTTCAACCTAACGGAGCTGGTTTTTTTGTCCATTGGCCCATTTCTCGGATGGATCATGCGTTTGCGAACCATTCGCCCGCAAATACTGGATGCATAACCAGCACGCCAAATCAAATCCTACGAACCTTGTGGCAAAAGGATTACAGCGCAAGGTAACGATTGGCACGCTTTCAGCCTTAGGAAAGTTGCGCCTTGTATTCTTTCTGATACTGCCCGGCGAGGGTTTCTTTCTGTTGCTCGTCGAGTAACTTGCCGGCCATCTGGAAGAACTTCTGCTCCTCCTCTTTCAAGTGGTGATGGACCTTCTCCGAGAGCTTTTTCGCCGTTGCCAACCAGGATGGACTGGACATTTCGGTCGCATCCAGCGCTTCCATCATCTCGTCCATTTCGTGATGTTCGGAGATGGCGTGGCGGCTAAGATCCACACCATTGTCAAACTCCATCAGCGGCATGTAGAAATGGCGTTCTTCAGCGGTTTCGTGGGCCTGAAGCTCGGATTTGAGTCGTTTGTAAGCCTCGACCCGTTCCGGGGTGTCGCCGCGGGTTTGAATCAGCGCATCGGCATAGCGGCGCTGACGGTCGTGACTTTCACGCAAGGCTTCAAAAATGTTCACGGGCTGTCCTCAATGGCTGCGTTCAGCAATGACGTTGTTCAGGCTAGACATTCCTGGGAGTCCGGCGGTTCCTTCGGTTACAGGGGATAGAACAATCGCCACAACCGGGATAGGCTCGGTGTTCACTGCCATAAGGATGTGTAGCCTATGACCCTGCGAATCGAATTGTCGAAAAATGCCACCCCGGAAGAACGCGAGGCGATTCTCACACCGCTGCGCGCCTACAACGCCTCAAAGGCCGGGACCACGGTGTCGGAGCAGATTGCTTTGCTGGTACGCAATGACAGCGACGAGATTCTCGGCGGGCTTTATGGCCGAGTGTTTTACCAGTGGTTTTTCATTGAGTTGTTGTCGGTGCCGGAGCAGGCCCGGGGACAAGGGATGGGCTCGAAGCTGATGCAGATGGCCGAAGACCTGGCGCGGGAGAAGGAATGCGTGGGGATCTGGCTGGACACCTTCGACTTCCAGGCGCCGGAGTTTTACAAGAAACACGGCTACAGCGAATTAGGGCACATCGCCGATTACCCGCCGGGCCACAAGCGCTTCTTTTTCCAGAAGCGTTTGGCGAACGACGCCTAACCCTGTGGGAGCAACCCCGTTTGTGATCGACACCGGACAATTGTGGGAGCGAGCCTGCTCGCGATAGCGGTTTTTCATTCAACAATGTTGTCGACTGACCCGCCACTATCGCGAGCAGGCTCGCTCCCAAGGGAGGTGCGTGGCTCATCAACTCAGAGGCAGGTCGCCAACGCCGCCAATCGGCGTTTGGCGACAAAATCGTCATGCTGCGCGTAGTAGCTCAACGCTGTACCCGAGGCATCGGTAGTCACGTCTACGAAAGATTCAGCCGAACGGGTATACACCGTCGAGCCGCCCTTCTTGCCCGGCTGCAAATAAGCGCCCGCATCGACGCCAAACACCGCTTCGTCCTGCCAGGCAAACTGCACGCACTGGGCGACGACTTTTTCCGGTTTGTCCGAGGTCAGGGTTTTGTACGGGGTTTTGGTGCGGGCGTCATTCATCGCCGATCCGGCGCAGCCCGCCAGTAAGGTTGCGGCCAGCGCCACCATCAGAATTCGCATTGCGTTCGCTCATCAAGAAAAAGCGGACTGTATCACCGCGGCGCGGCGTATCGTTCTGCTTTACTTCATTTATACCGCGACACCGCGCAACGATTCGCGCACCCTGTCGCGCCATTAACGCCGCATCGCCCATTTCTCCGGGCGCATTTTTCTGGAAAGGCCATGACCCCCAACGCCGAATACTACAAACCGACCACTGAATACGCCGACAAGCTGATCAGCCAGATCGGTCAGACGCCTTCCTGGATCGCCAAGCGAATTGGCGTCACCGACAAGCGGATTCGTTACATTCTCGATGGCGAAAGAACCGTCAAAGGCGAAACCACGCCGATCCAGATGACCTACCCCGAGCAGTTTGCTCTGGAGTGTCTGGCCGCGGCGGCCAAGGCGAGCAAAAAGCAGTCTTCCAAGGAGTGACCATGGCGGCAACCGAACAGCAACACGAGCAGGCGCTGAAAAAGTTTCTCGATGAGCGTCCTGAATTGCGCGTCGAACTGGACAACCTGAATCCACTGTTGGCCCAGGCCAAGGGCGAGACAGTGGCGCAGTACCGCGATGAGCGCTTGCATGAAGCGTTCGAAGCCGAGGCTGAGCGCCTGGGTTTGTTTGCCTGGGAGCTGACACTGCAACTGACTGCCGCCACGTCTGAGGACTACCAGGCCCAACGTCTGGAGGTGCACAAGGAAGTCGCGGAGATGGCCGGCATGGACTGGCTGGAGTATTGCGAGTTATATGGGTTAACCAAATAATCTCGCTGCTCAAGGAAGCCTTCATCGATGCTGCCTTCGCCCTCAAGTACCCGGGCCACACCGGGCCATTTGCATACCCATAAATGGCGCGGGCGCATCGGCCTGTCGCTGGTCGCCAGTTTGTCGGTGCTCGCCGGCATGACCGATGCCATCGGCTTCATGGCCAGCGGCGACTTCGTGTCCTTCATGAGCGGCAACACCACCCGTCTGGCCGTGGCGATCAGCGACGGCGACCTCGGGCTGACCCTGCGCCTGGTAATCCTCGTGACCACGTTCGTCGCCGGCAACGCCTTGGGCATTGTCGTCAGCCGGCTCGGTGGCCGACGGGCGTTGCCGTTGCTGCTGTGCATCGCCACGCTGCTCTGCGGCGCTGCGGCATGGCCCTATGAGACGCAATTGCCTGCGCTGCTGGCGGCGATCATCGCCATGGGCATGCTCAACGCCGCCGTGGAAGAAGTGAACGGCCTGCCGGTCGGGCTGACTTATGTCACCGGGGCGTTGTCGCGGTTTGGTCGTGGGCTGGGGCGGTGGATGCTTGGCGAGCGGCGCAATGGCTGGCGAGTGCAGTTGATCCCGTGGGCCGGGATGTTTGCCGGCGCGGTGCTGGGTGCTTTGCTGGAACATCATCTTGGGCTCAAGGCGCTGTTTGTCAGCGGGCTGCTGGCCGGGGCGCTGGGGTTGCTGTCGTTGAAGATACCGCGGCGTTGGCAGTTGGGGTATATGCCGCGCTGAATCTTGTATTGACTGTTCGGGCCTCATCGCGGGCAAGCCCGCTCCCACAGGGATTTGTGTGATGCCGAAGATTGTAGCTTCACCGCAAAACCTGTGGGAGCGGGCTTGCCCGCGATGAGGCCCGAACAGACAACATCGATTTAGCCGCCCTGCCGATAAAGCTTTATCATGGCCGCAGTTTCGCTGATCGAGCCCATCATGAAATTCGCCATTGCGCTGTTTTCCGCCGCCCATGCGCCCTCCTCGCGCCGTGCCCTGCTGTTCGCCCAGGCCGCGCTGGCCGGCGGGCATGAGATTGTCCGGCTGTTTTTCTATCAGGATGGCGTCTACAACGCGTCCGCCAGCGTGGTCACGCCTCAGGATGAGCAGGACTTGCCCAAGCAATGGCGCAACTTTGTCACTGAGCATCAACTCGATGGCGTGGTCTGCATCGCCGCCGCCCTGCGCCGTGGGGTGTTGAACGAGGAAGAAGCCCAACGTTATCAGCGTGAAGCGGTCGCGGTGGGTGCGCCGTGGGAATTGTCCGGCCTCGGCCAGTTGCATGACGCGGTGCAGGACGCTGACCGCTTGATCTGTTTCGGAGGCGCGTGAGATGGCTAAATCCTTGCTGATTATCAGCCGTCAGGCGCCATGGTCCGGGCCCAATGCACGGGAAGCGTTGGACATCGTGCTGGCCGGCGGTGCCTTCGATCTGCCGATCGGCCTGCTGTTTCTCGATGACGGCGTGTTCCAGCTCGCCAATGAACAGAACGCCAAAGCCCTGCAACAGAAAGACCTGAGCGCCAACCTGCAAGCCTTGCCGATGTTCGGTGTCGAAGACCTGTTCGTGTGCGGTGAAAGCGCCGCGACCCGTGGTCTGGACCCCGAAAACCTGTCACTTGAAGAAGCCCGGGTGCTGACCACCCAGGACATCACCGCCCTTATTGACCGTTACGACCAGGTGATCACCCTCTGATGTCGACTTTGCATGTGTTGTCTCATTCCCCTTTCGGCGACGAGCGCCTGAGCAGTTGCCTGCGCGTGATCGGCGCCAACGATGCGCTGCTGCTCAGTGGCGACGCGGCCTATGCCTTGCAGCCAGGCACTGCGCCGTTCGGCGCGCTGCACGCCCGCCAATTGAAACTGTTCGTGCTGGCCGAAGATGCTCAAGCGCGGGCTCTGCAAGTCCCGGACTGGGCCAAGGCCATTGATTACCCGGCCTTCGTCGAACTGTCGATTCACTACGACAAGGTCAACAGTTGGCTATGAAATCCATGACGGTCGGTGCCCGCGCCATTGAACTGGACAAGGACGGTTTCCTGGTCGAACTGAGTGACTGGTCTGCCGAGGTGGCCGCCGCCCTCGCTGCCGCCGAAGACATCGAGTTGAGCCCGGAACACTGGGAGATCCTCGAACTGCTGCGCAGTTTCTACGACGAATTCCAGCTGTCCCCGGCGACCCGCCCGCTGATCAAGTACACCGCATTGAAACTCGGCCCCGACAAGGGCAACAGCCTGCACCTGAACCGACTGTTCAAAGGCACCCCTGCCAAACTCGCCGCGAAACTGGCGGGCCTGCCCAAACCGACGAATTGCTTATGACCGACTATCCAGCACTGACCCTCGAAACGCCCGCCGAGCACCCGTTCGCCCAGTTCGTGCGGATTCTTGGCAAAGGTAAACGCGGTGCCCGCAACCTGACTCGCGAAGAGGCCCGCGAGGCCATGGGCCTGTTGCTCGACGACAAGGTCGAAGACACCCAGCTCGGCGCCTTCCTGATGCTGTTGCGACACAAGGAAGAAAGCGCCGAGGAAATGGCCGGGTTCACCGAAGCCGTGCGTGAACGCCTGAATCCGCCAGCGCTGGCGGTTGATCTGGACTGGCCGACGTATGCCGGCAAGAAGCGCCACTTGCCGTGGTACCTGCTGGCGGCCAAGTGCCTGGCGCAGAACGGCGTGCGCATCTTCATGCATGGCGGCGGCGCGCACACGGCCGGTCGGCTGTACAGCGAACAACTGCTCGAGACGCTGAACATTCCACTGTGCCGCAACTGGCAGCAGGTCGACGCTGCGCTCGATCAGGGCGGCCTGGCATTCATGCCATTGGTGGACTGGGCCCCGCAGCTTCAGCGGATGATCGACTTGCGCAACACCTTGGGCCTGCGCTCGCCGATCCATTCCCTGGCGCGGATTCTCAACCCGTTGGGCGCTCGCTGTGGCCTGCAAAGCATTTTCCACCCTGGCTATCAGGCCGTGCATCGCGATGCCAGCGGTTTGCTCGGCGATACCGCCATCGTCATCAAGGGCGACGGCGGTGAAATCGAGATCAACCCGGACGCCGACAGTCACCTGTATGGCACCACTGGCGGCGAAAGCTGGGATGAAGAATGGCCGCAGCTGTCGACCCAGCGCCACGTCAAACCGGCCAGCCTCGATCCGGAGCATTTGAAAGCGGTGTGGCGTGGCGACGTGGTCGATAGCTACCCGCAAATGGCGCTGATCTCGACCATGGCCCTGGCGTTGCGCGGCCTCGGCCAGAGCCGCGAGCAAGCGTTCGAAACCGCCCAGCAGTACTGGGACGCCCGGGACAAATCGATTTAACCGATCATAACTGCCTAACCTTTGCGCTTTTTGTTCGAACCCATGCGCATAGACTCCCCTCCAACGCTTATCGGTTGAGGAGTTTTGAACATGGGTTTGTTAGTCGAAGGCCGCTGGCAAGATCAGTGGTATGAAAGCAAGGACGGCACGTTCCAGCGCGAACAGGCACAACGTCGCAACTGGCTGACCGCCGACGGCAGGCCAGGCCCGACCGGCGTCGGTGGTTTTGCCGCCGAGGCTGGTCGTTATCATCTCTATGTGTCCCTCGCCTGCCCGTGGGCTCATCGAACGCTGATTCTGCGTAAGCTCAAAGGCCTGGAAAGCCTGATCGATGTGTCGGTGGTTAGCTTTCTGATGCTGGAGAACGGCTGGACCTTCGACAAGGCTCACGGCTCGACTGGCGACAAGCTTGGCGATCTGAAATTTCTGCACCAGCGCTACACCACCGATACCACCGACTACACCGGCCGCGTCACGGTGCCGGTACTCTGGGACAAACAGACGAATCGCATCGTCAACAATGAATCGGCGGAGATCATCCGCATGTTCAACAGCGCGTTCGATGATTTGACCGGCAACGACCTGGATTTCTACCCAGCCCTCTTGCGAAACGAAATCGACGCCATGAACGAGCGGATTTATCCGGCGGTGAACAACGGCGTGTACCGCGCCGGGTTTGCCACCTCGCAGCAGGCTTATGAAGAAGCGTTCGATGAGTTATTTGCTGAGCTGGATCGGCTGGAGCAATTGCTGGGCGCCAATCGTTACCTGACGGGTGAATACCTGACCGAAGCCGACATCAGGCTATTCACTACCCTGATTCGCTTTGATGCGGTGTATTACGGCCACTTCAAATGCAATTTACGGCGGATGGCCGATTATCCGAATCTGTCGAACTGGCTACGGGAGATTTATCAGTGGCCGGGGATTGCCGAGACGGTGAGTTTCGAGCACATCAAGAATCACTACTACGGTAGCCACAAGACCATCAATCCAACCGGGATCGTGCCTAAAGGGCCGGCGCAGGATTTCACTGCAGCTCATGATCGGGCGCGGTTGAGCGGGAAAGGGGTTTGGCGCAAGGCCTGAAGTTTATTCAGGATTTGAGGGCCCCATCGCGAGCAGGCTCGCTCCCACATTTGATTTGCGTCGTTCACAAATCCCCTGTGGGAGCGAGCCTGCTCGCGATGGGGGCGACTCGGTCTCTAGACCTGCGCCTGAGCCCCTTCGAACCACGCCAGTTTCTCGCGCAGTTGCACCACTTCCCCGACGATCACCAGCGTCGGCGCATGCACTTCATGCTCCGCCACCAGCCGTGGAAGATCGGCCAGGGTGCCGGTAAACACCCGCTGATTGACCGTGGTGCCCTGCTGGATCAACGCCGCCGGGGTATCGGCCGCGCGACCGTGCTTGATCAACTGCTCGCAGATGATCGGCAGGCCCACCAGGCCCATGTAAAACACCAGGGTTTGCGCCGGCGCGACCAGGTCGGCCCACGGCAAATCGGTGGAGCCGTCCTTGAGGTGCCCGGTGACAAACCGCACCGACTGCGCGTAATCGCGGTGAGTCAGTGGAATCCCGGCATAGGCCGCGCAACCACTGGCCGCGGTAATGCCCGGGACGACCTGGAACGGAATGCCATGGGCCGCCAGCTCTTCGATCTCTTCACCGCCGCGCCCGAAGATAAACGGATCGCCGCCCTTCAAGCGCACCACGCGCTTGCCGGCCTTGGCCAGATCCACCAGATGCTGGTTGATCTGTTCCTGAGGCACGGCGTGATCGGCGCGGCGCTTGCCGACGTAGACCCGCTCGGCATCGCGACGGCACAAATCCAGAATCGCCGGCGCTACCAAACGGTCATACAGCACCACATCGGCCTGCTGCATCAGACGCAAGGCGCGGAAGGTCAACAGGTCGGGGTCACCCGGCCCTGCACCTACCAAATAGACTTCACCAGTGGCTACTGGCGCTTCACCGTTGATCTTCGCCAGCATCAAGCGCTCGGCCTCGGCGCCCTGCCCGGCCAGTTGCCGGTCAGCAATCGGACCCTGGAAGACATCCTCCCAGAACGCCCGGCGCTGTTGCACATCCGGAAACAGGCCTTTGACCTGAGTGCGGAAACGCGCCGCCAGACCGGCCAGTTGCCCGTAGGTGGAAGGAATCCAGGTTTCCAGCTTGGCGCGAATCAACCGCGCCAGCACCGGCGCATCACCGCCGCTGGACACCGCAATGATCAGCGGAGAACGGTCGACGATCGCCGGGAAGATCACGCTGCACAGGGCCGGCGCGTCCACCACGTTGACCGGCACGCAACGCCGATGAGCATCGGCGGAGACTTGCGCGTTCAGCGGTTCGTCGTCGGTGGCGGCGATGATCAGCCCGCAACCGTCCAGATCCGCCTCGACGTAGCCACGCACCAGACACTCGCCACCGCTGCCGACCACCAGCTCGCGCAGTTGCGGTTCGATTTGCGGTGCAACCACCCGCAGCAGCGCACCGGCTTCGGCCAGCAGGCGGGATTTGCGCAAGGCAATCTCCCCTCCGCCGACGACCAATACACGACTGCCGCGAAGGTTATGAAACAGCGGCAGATAGTCCATTTAGCCGATGACCTCAAGGCCACCCATGTACGGCTTGAGCACCTCAGGCACACGGATCGAACCGTCGGCCTGCTGGTAGTTCTCGAGCACCGCCACCAGGGTACGACCGACCGCCAGGCCGGAACCGTTCAGGGTGTGAACCAGCTCAGGCTTGCCGGTTTCCGGGTTGCGGAAACGCGCTTGCATGCGCCGGGCCTGGAAATCGCCGCAGTTGGAGCACGACGAAATTTCGCGATATTTGTCCTGGCTCGGAATCCACACTTCCAGGTCGTAGGTCTTGACCGCGCTGAAGCCCATGTCGCCCGTGCACAGCGCCAGGGTGCGATACGGCAGTTCCAGCAGCTGCAGGACTTTTTCGGCGTTGGCCGTCAGGTTTTCCAGCGCTTGCATCGAGGTCGATGGTTCAACGATCTGCACCATCTCGACCTTGTCGAACTGGTGCTGACGGATCATGCCGCGAGTGTCGCGACCCGATGCACCGGCCTCGCTGCGGAAGCACGGTGTGTGTGCCACGAATTTGATCGGTAGCAGTTTCGAATCGACGATCTCGCCAGCGACGATGTTGGTCAGCGACACTTCAGCGGTCGGGATCAGGTACAGATCGGCTTCGCCTTCGCGGCTGATCTTGAACAGGTCTTCTTCGAACTTCGGCAACTGACCGGTGCCCTGCAACGCAGGCGCCTGCACCAGGTACGGGGTGTAGGCCTCTTCGTAACCGTGTTCGTTGATGTGCAAGTTGATCATGAACTGTGCCAGCGCACGGTGCAGACGGGCGATCGGGCCCCGCAGCAGGGCGAAACGGGCGCCGGACAGCTTGGCGGCGGTTTCGAAGTCCAGCCAGCCGAACTTCTCGCCCAGGGCCACGTGGTCCTGAACCGGGAACTCGAAAGCTTTAGGCGTGCCCCAGCGGCGCACTTCAACGTTGCCTTCTTCGTCATCGCCAACCGGCACCGATTCGTGCGGCAGGTTCGGAATGCCCAGCAAGATCGAATCCAGCTCGGTCTGAATCGCGTCCAGCTCGACTTTACCGGCGCTCAACTCACCCGCCATGCGCTCGACGTCCGCCATCAACGGCGCGATGTCTTCGCCGCGCTGCTTGGCCTGACCGATGGACTTGGAGCGCGCGTTACGTTCAGCCTGCAGAGCTTCGGTGCGGGTCTGGACGGTCTTGCGCTGTTCTTCCAGCGCTTCGATGCGCGCAACATCCAGGGCAAAGCCACGGGATGCCAGGCGGTCCGCTACGTCCTGAAGGTTGCTACGTAACAGTTTGGAATCGAGCATGTCGGTTTCTCGTTATCAAAGTTTGGTCAAGGACAGGCCAGCCCAGGTGGCGAGCAGCCCGCCGAATACGCTGATGACCGCATAGCCCAGGGCCAGCGGCACTTGCCCGGTTTCCAGCAGGCGCACCGTATCCAGTGAAAAGGATGAAAAAGTCGTCAGCCCCCCGAGGAAGCCGACCATCAACCCGGCGCGCACCGCAAACGGTACCTCCGGGCGAATCAAAAACAGACCGTATAGAACGCCGATCAGCAAACAGCCCACGATATTAACGGCCAGCGTCGCGGTATAGAAGTGCCGCGGCCAATTCGCGTTGATCCAGTTACCGGTGGCGAAGCGCAATAGCGTGCCGGCGACACCGCCGACAGAAACGGCAACGATCAATGCAATCACTATTTTCTCCGCTGCCGGGGGCTTAGACGATCAAGCTGCGCGAGGTGGCTGAGCTTTTCGCCGATTTTCAGTTCCAGGCCGCGGGGCACTGGTTGATAGAACCGTTGCGGTTCGAGTTCGTCCGGGAAGTAGTCTTCGCCAGCGGCGTAGGCATCCGGTTCATCGTGGGCATAGCGGTATTCATCGCCATAACCCAATTGCTTCATCAACTTGGTCGGCGCATTGCGCAAGTGCAGCGGCACTTCGAGCGAACCGTGTTCGGTGGCGCTGCGTATCGCGGCTTTAAAGCCCATGTACACCGCATTGCTTTTCGGCGCGCAGGCCAGATACGTAATGGCCTGGGCCACTGCCAACTCACCTTCGGGGCTGCCGAGCCGCTCCTGCACTTCCCACGCCGCCAGGCACAGGCTCAGGGCGCGAGGGTCGGCATTACCGATGTCTTCGCTGGCCATGCGCACCACGCGCCGAGCCAGGTACAGCGGGTCGCAACCGCCGTCGATCATCCGCGCGAACCAGTACAACGCGCCATCCGGGTTGGAGCCGCGCACCGACTTATGCAGCGCGGAGATCTGGTCGTAGAAGGCTTCGCCGCCCTTGTCGAAGCGCCGACGGGTATCGCCAAGCAGGCTTTGCAGCAGCTCGACGCCGATTTCGCTGTTGTCTTCGGCCAGGTCGGAGGCGTTTTCCAGCAGGTTGAGCAGACGCCGGCCATCGCCATCGGCGGCGGACAACAGCATCTGGAAACCTTCATCGCTGAGGGTCAGTTGCCGCTTGCCCAACCCACGCTCTTCGGTCAGCGCACGATGCACCAGTTTGCGCAGAGCCGCTTCGTCGAGGCTTTTGAGCACATAGACGCGCGCCCGGGACAGCAGCGCGTTATTGAGTTCGAACGAGGGGTTTTCGGTGGTCGCGCCGATGAAAATCAGCGTGCCGTCTTCAACGTACGGCAGGAACGCATCCTGCTGGGACTTGTTGAAGCGGTGTACTTCGTCGACAAACAGGATGGTGCGTTTACCGTATTGCCCGGCCTGCTGCTTGGCAACTTCCACCGCCTGGCGGATTTCCTTCACGCCGGCCAGCACCGCCGAAACCGTTTCGAAGTGCGCATCGGAGACTTCCGCGAGCAGCCGCGCCAAGGTGGTTTTACCCACCCCCGGCGGGCCCCAGAAAATCATCGAATGCAGGGCACCCTGCTCCAGCGCTTCGCGCAAAGGCTTGCCGCGAGCGAGCAGGTGTTCCTGACCGACGTACTCGTCCAGATTGGTCGCGCGCAGGCGTGCGGCCAAGGGCTGAGCAATCGGGGCGCTGCGAAACAGGTCCATCACGTGCGGTTGAAACCTCGTTTTTTTACGTAGTTCTCAAGTCTGGCGAAATCCTGTGGCGAGGGAGCTTGCTCCCGCTGGACTGCGCAGCAGTCCCATTTTGGGGGTGCTTCGCGCTCCAGCGGGAGCAAGCTCCCTCGCCACACAAGCCCGCTCCCACAGGTTATGCGTCTTACTCCTGGATCACGTCCGCCCCTTTAGGGATGTCGAACTTGAATTTGGACGCAGGAATCGGCTCGTTGGCCTTCACGCCGGTGAACAGGATATTGGTGCGCTGACCGACGCTATCAATCAGTTGCATGTCATTGACCAGACCGTTGCGGAACGACAGACGCAAGCTGTCGAACAGGGTGTCTTTGGTTTTCGGCTTCAGGGTGAAGTCGATCACGCCGCCAGCTTCCTTGGCGCTGATGTCGAAGCTCTGGCTGATCTTGGACACGTCACCGGACAACAACAGGGCCGGAGTCTGGGTCAGACGCTGGTCGAGGGTCTTGATGGTGACCTGCTCCAGGTCCGGGTCCCACAGGGAAACCTTCTTGCCGTCGGACACCATCAGTTGCTCTTGCGGCGCATCGGTGTGCCAGTAGAACAGGCCCGGGCGCTGCAAGGACATTTGACCGGCGGTTTCCTGCAACTGGGTGCCGCTACCATCAAGAGTCAGCTGGGAGAAACGCGCGGTCAGGGTCTGGGATTTTTCCAGCAGTTGAGTCAGACGCGCCACGTCCTTGTCATCGGCGTGGGCCGAGAGCGTGGTCAAAGCCAGTACCGGCAGCAACAGCATGCGGATAAGACGCATGGGAGTCCTCATAAACATTCGTGGGAGTGCGGGCGGCATCTCAGACACCGCCCCTTTCAAAACCGGATCAGTCGCGCACCGGGCCAGGGGCCAGGACTTCACGCGAACCGTTGGTGTTCATGGACGTCACGACCCCGGCCATTTCCATGGCTTCGATCATGCGCGCCGCGCGGTTGTAGCCGATTTTCAGCTTGCGCTGAACCGCGGAGATGGACGCGCGACGGCTTTCCAGTACGAACTGCACCGCTTCGTCGTAGAGCGCATCGGTTTCGGCATCATCGTCACCGCCACCGCCGCCGTTTTCAAAGCCGCTACCGGGCTCTTCGACACCGGCGAGGATGTCATCATTGTATTCAGGTGCGCCGCGCAGTTTCCAGGCTTCAACCACCCGGTGAACCTCGTCATCGGACACGAACGCGCCGTGAACACGAATCGGCAGACTGGTTCCCGGCGGCATGTACAACATATCACCGTGGCCCAGCAGTTGTTCGGCGCCGCCCTGGTCGATGATGGTCCGCGAATCGATCTTGCTCGATACCTGGAACGCCATACGGGTCGGAATGTTCGCCTTGATCAGGCCGGTGATCACGTCCACCGACGGCCGCTGGGTCGCGAGGATCAAGTGGATACCAGCCGCACGGGCCTTCTGGGCGATACGGGCGATCAGCTCTTCAACCTTCTTGCCGACGATCATCATCATGTCGGCGAATTCGTCGACGACCACCACGATGGTCGGCAGTTTTTGCAGCAGTGGTGCTTCGTCGTGGATGCTTTCGCGCTTGTACAGCGGATCGCTCAACGGCTCGCCGGCGTCCTGGGCTTCCTTGACCTTGGCGTTGAAGCCCGAGAGGTTACGCACGCCCATTTTCGCCATCAGCTTGTAGCGCCGCTCCATCTCGGCGACGCTCCAGCGCAAGGCGTTGGCGGCGTCCTTCATGTCGGTGACCACCGGGCACAGCAGGTGCGGAATGCCTTCGTAGATCGACAGCTCAAGCATTTTCGGGTCGATCATGATCAGCTTGGCGTCTTCCGGGCCAGACTTGAACAGAATCGACAGGATCATCGCGTTCACACCCACAGACTTACCGGAACCGGTCGTACCGGCCACCAGCAAGTGCGGCATTTTCGCCAGGTCGGTGATGACCGGCTTGCCGCCGATATCATGACCCAGGGCCAGGGTGACCGGGGACTTGAAGTTATCGTACTCGGGGGTCGACAAGACCTCGGAGAACCGCACGATTTGCCGGTCTTCGTTAGGAATCTCGATACCGACCGTGGTCTTGCCCGGAATCACTTCCACGACACGCACGCTGGTCACGGCCAGGGAACGGGCCAGGTCTTTCGCCAGGTTGGAGATGCGGCTGACTTTGACGCCGGCCGCTGGCTGGATTTCGTAACGGGTAATGACCGGGCCCGGGTGAATCGAATCCACCGAGACCTCGACGCCGAATTCCTTGAGCTTGATTTCCAGCAAGTGGCCGACGGCCGCCAGGGATTCGGGCGAATAATTGAGTTGTTTCTTTTCCGCGGGGTCGAGAATCGAGATCGGCGGCAAGGTGCCTTCCACGGCACTGTCGACGAACAACGGCGCCTGCTTCTCTTTTTCCACGCGTTTGCTAGGAGCTGCCGGTTTGGGTGGCGCCGGGGCAATCACCGGCGGTACCTGTTTCTCGCGCTCGGACATGTGCTTGCTCAAGGCCTGCTCGCGCTCGATCAGGCGCTCCTTGACCTTGGCCTGCTCGCGCTTGTCGGTGACAGTCGGCGCGACCACGTCATGCACGCGATCGTCGACTTCACGTAGCTGAGCGACCAGTTGCTTGCGCTCGACACGGGCCGCCCACCAGCGATTGGCCGCGCCCTGAAACAGTTCGAACAGATCAAGGGTGATCTTGCCGGTGACGTCCATCACCTTGAACCACGACAGGTCGGTGAACACCGTCAGGCCGAACAGAAACAGCGCGATAAACAACAGCGTGCTGCCCTGGATGTTCAGCGCGTTCCGGGCCAGATCACCGAGGCTTTCGCCCAAAGCGCCACCCGCGCCGGCCGGCAGACCGGTCGCCGCGTGAAAATGGATGTGGGCCAGCGCTGCACCCGACAGCACCAGGAATACCAGGCCGATCAGGCGCCAGGAGAACAACCAGCCGCTCCACTGCCACGGTTCGTGGCGCTGGCGGAAGATCTGATACGCCTTGATCGCCAGCAGCAACGGGAAAATGTAGGCGAAGTAACCCAGGACCATGAACAGGATGTCGGCGCTGTAAGAGCCGGCAGGCCCGCCGAAGTTCTGCACATCGTCGATCTTGCTGTTATGGCTCCAGCCCGGATCGTCTTTGCCGTAGGTCAACAAAGCCATCATCAGGAACAGGCACAAGGCCCCGATGGCGATCAATGCACCTTCCTTGAGCCGGTAGTGCAATTGCTGGCGCCAGAGCGGGACGACTGTTTTAGGTGCTGCGGTGGATTTCTTCAAAACGCTTCTTTTCCTGCGCCCATGGCGCGTCCATCTGTTGAATGACTATAAAAACTGCCCAATCCAGGCAGGTAAAAAAGTTAACAGGCGCAACTGGGACTACTTTTAACACTGCGCCCCGGTTTTTCGAAATACGGCACGCACCGCTTTTTTGATACAAACACTGTTACAAGCGAGCATTGTACGGGTTTGTTCACCCGATGCCATGCTTGAGACCCTTGAGTGCAGCATAGCCAACAGCACAGTACGCGCGGTCCAATTTGAGCATGCATTCTCTTTTGTGACAAAGGCTTATGAGGTGTTTTTATGACTGAAGCGAAGCATTCCCGCCTGATCATTCTGGGTTCCGGACCCGCCGGTTACAGCGCAGCCGTTTATGCCGCTCGCGCCAACCTCAAACCCGTTGTCATCACCGGCATACAGGCAGGTGGCCAGCTGACCACCACCGTCGAAGTCGACAACTGGCCCGGCGACGTCGAAGGCCTGACCGGCCCGGTACTGATGGAACGCATGCAAAAACACGCCGAACGCTTCGACACAGAGATCGTTTACGACCACATCCATACGGCCAAGTTGCAACAGCGCCCGTTCGAGCTCATCGGCGACAGCGGCACCTACACCTGCGATGCGCTGATTATCGCCACCGGCGCTTCGGCCCAATACCTGGGGCTGCCATCGGAAGAAGCCTTTGCCGGCAAAGGGGTTTCGGCCTGCGCCACCTGCGACGGCTTCTTCTACCGCAACCAGGTGGTCGCGGTGGTCGGCGGCGGTAACACGGCCGTGGAAGAAGCGCTGTACCTGTCGAATATCGCCAAGGAAGTTCATTTGATTCACCGTCGCGACAAATTGCGCTCGGAGAAGATCCTTCAGGACAAGCTGTTCGAAAAAGCCGCCAACGGCAATATCCGTCTGCACTGGAACCAGAATCTGGACGAAGTGCTGGGCGATGCCAGCGGCGTGACCGGTGCCCGCCTGCGGCACAGCCATACGGGCGAAACCCATGAATTGCCGCTGGCCGGCGTATTCATCGCCATTGGCCACAAGCCCAATACCGACCTGTTCCAGGGCCAGCTGAAAATGCGCGACGGTTATCTGCTGATCAAGGGTGGCAGCGAAGGGGATGCCACCACCACGGACATTGCAGGCGTGTTCGCCGCCGGCGACGTGGCCGATCATATTTACCGCCAGGCGGTGACGTCCGCCGGGGCCGGCTGCATGGCCGCGCTGGATGCCGAGAAGTATCTCGATGACATCCCCACCGTTTGACGGTTAACCTCCTCAAGGCGGGCTCAACGGCCCGCTACCGCCCTCCCCTTCTGCAAGCCCGGATGCCATGCTGACTTGGTTACAACGCAACACCCTGACCTTCCCGCCGCTGGAAAAAGCCATGCGCGACCCCAACGGGCTGCTGGCCGCGGGCGGCGACCTGTCCGCCGATCGTCTGATTCAAGCCTATCGTCACGGCTGCTTCCCGTGGTTCTCGCAGGGCCAGCCGATTCTCTGGTGGTCGCCGGATCCGCGCACGGTACTGTTTCCCGACGAACTGCATGTCTCCCGTAGCTTGAACAAACTGCTACGCCAACAACGCTATCAAGTGACCTTCGATCGGGATTTTGCCGCGGTCATCCGCGCCTGCGCCGCACCGCGCGAATACGCTGACGGCACTTGGATCACCCAAGAGATGCAGGACGCCTACGTCGAACTGCACAGGCGTGGCTATGCCCATTCGGTGGAGGTCTGGGACGATGGCGTGCTGGTCGGCGGGCTCTACGGCCTGGCTATGGGGCAATTGTTTTTTGGCGAGTCGATGTTCAGCCGCGCCGACAACGCCTCCAAATATGGCTTCGCCACACTGGTGCGACATCTGAAAGACTCAGGTTTTGTGCTGATCGATTGCCAGATGCCTACCGATCATCTGCACAGTTTGGGTGCCCGAGCGATTCCTCGCCGTGAATTTGCTGGCTACCTTGCGCGACACCTGGATCAACCGGGCCGCGCCAACTGGGTTTGCTGAGCGACTTCTGCGCGCGTGGCTTACACTTAATGCGGGGAAACGAATTGAGAGCGCCCCCTAATCAAAAGCTTATCCCGAGGGTTGATCATGACCGAGTTGGCGCGTTTGAAGTTCTATGCCACTCAGCCCCACTCTTGCAGTTATCTGCCCGAGGAGCAGGCCACCACGCTGTTCCTCGACCCTAGCCAGCCCATGGATGTGCATGTCTATGCAGACCTGTCGGAAATGGGTTTTCGTCGCAGTGGCGATCATCTCTACCGGCCCCATTGCCAGCATTGCAATGCGTGCGTACCGGCGCGCATTCCTGTGGCGCAATTTACCCCCAACCGTCAGCAGAAACGCATCGTCAAACGCAATGCCGACTTACAGGTGCGCCCGGCCAGACCAACGTTCAGCGAAGAGTATTTCGACCTCTATCAGCGCTACATCGAACAACGTCACGCCGATGGCGATATGTATCCGCCGAGCCGCGACCAGTTTTCGACCTTCCTTGTGCGCGACCTGCCGTTCTCGCGCTTCTACGAATTCCGTCTCGAAGGCCGACTGCTGGCCGTGGCCGTCACTGACTTGCTGCCCAACGGTTTGTCGGCGGTCTACACCTTCTACGAGCCCGGCGAGGAGCGTCGCAGCCTGGGACGTTACGCGATTCTCTGGCAAATCGGCGAAGCCCGGCGCCTGGGGCTGGAAGCCGTCTATCTCGGCTACTGGATCAAAAACTGCAAAAAAATGAGCTACAAGACCCAATATCGCCCTATCGAACTGCTGATTAATCAGCGTTGGGTCATCCTGAGTTAGTGCCCTGTCTCGCAAATACTGTTCCTTTTTGACGGCGTCTGTTGTCATCATGCTGCGTTGCCGCTCCTTGCCATAGCGGGCTATGACTCGTCGCGGCGCCTTGCCTGACGACAACAGCCACTCGCCAAAAGAGGAACGTATTTGTGAGACAGGACACTAACCCCTTGGCTTAAACCCCATTTTTCGGGCACAATGCACGCCGCTTTTGCCTGGCGCAGTTGCACCGGGCCATTCATTGGACACCGAGGGCTTTACTGCATGTCGAAAGAAGACAGCTTCGAAATGGAAGGCACTGTCGTCGACACCCTGCCCAACACCATGTTTCGTGTGGAGTTGGAAAATGGGCACGTCGTAACCGCGCATATCTCCGGCAAGATGCGCAAGAACTACATCCGTATTCTTACCGGCGACAAAGTGCGCGTCGAGCTGACGCCCTATGACTTGAGCAAAGGGCGCATCACCTACCGCGCTCGCTAATCAAGTCAATACAAAACGCCCGGCTATGCCGGGCGTTTTTGTTTGTGGATCGTTCCCACGCTCTGCGTGGGAATGCCTCAACGGACGCTCTGCGTTCGGCTTTTGAAGGGACGCGGAGCGTCCCAGACTGCATTCCCACGCAGAGCGTGGGAACGATCATGACAGACAGCAAAAAGGCGCCAATCGGCGCCTTTCTGCTTTGTTGCGGTTAACGTCAGGCCATTTCAGCCGTGGTCTCGAACTCGAAGGTCAGCTCGCCGTCCTTGAGGTCGATGTGTACCACACCGCCATGGTCGGCCAGTTCGCCAAAGAGGATCTCTTCGGCCAGTGGACGCTTGATTTTGTCCTGGATCAAACGCGCCATTGGACGAGCGCCCATTGCCGTGTCGTAGCCACTCGCTGCCAGCCAGCCGCGCGCTGCGTCCGTCACTTCCAGCTGCACGCGCTTGTCTTCCAGCTGCGCCTGAAGTTCGGTAAGGAACTTGTCCACCACGCTTTTGATGACCTCATGACTGAGGCGACCAAACTGGATAATGGTGTCCAGACGGTTACGGAATTCCGGCGTGAAGCTCTTCTTGATCACTTCCATCGCATCGGACGAATGGTCCTGATAGGTGAAACCGATCGAAGCACGCGCTGCAGTTTCGGCACCGGCGTTGGTCGTCATGATAACGATCACGTTACGGAAGTCCGCCTTGCGCCCGTTGTTATCAGTCAGCGTACCGTGGTCCATGACCTGCAACAGCAGGTTGAAGACTTCCGGATGCGCCTTCTCGATTTCATCGAGCAACAGCACGCAGTGAGGCTGCTTGGTGATGGCTTCGGTCAGCAAACCGCCCTGATCGAACCCGACATAGCCTGGAGGCGCACCGATCAGACGCGATACGGTGTGGCGCTCCATGTACTCGGACATGTCGAAGCGAACCAGCTCGACCCCCAACGCCTTGGCCAGTTGCCGCGCGGCCTCGGTTTTACCAACGCCGGTCGGCCCTGCGAACAGGAACGAACCGACTGGCTTGTCAGGTGACTTGAGGCCGGCACGGGAGAGTTTGATCGCAGTCGACAGCGAGTCGATCGCCGCATCCTGGCCAAATACCGTAAGTTTCAGGTCACGCTCAAGGTTACGCAGCAGCTCTTTGTCGGAACTGGTGACGTGTTTTGGCGGAATTCGCGCGATTTTCGCAACGATGTCCTCGACCTGAGGCACTTCGATACGCTTCACGCGCTTCTCGATCGGTTGCAGACGCTGATAGGCGCCCGCCTCGTCGATGACGTCGATGGCCTTGTCCGGCATGTGCCGGTCATTGATATAACGCGAGGCCAGTTCCGCAGCGGCGCGCAGGGCTTCATCGCTGTATTCGATGTTGTGGTGCGCTTCGAAACGCCCTTTCAGGCCACGCAGGATGCCGATGGTGTCTTCCACCGAAGGTTCCGACACATCGACCTTCTGGAAGCGCCGAGCCAGGGCACGGTCCTTCTCGAAGATCCCACGGAATTCCTGGAACGTGGTCGAACCGATGCAACGAATATCGCCCGAAGACAGCAATGGCTTGAGCAGGTTCGAGGCATCCATGACGCCACCGGACGCAGCGCCCGCACCGATGATGGTGTGGATCTCGTCGATGAACAGGATCGCCTGCGGACGTTTTTTCAGCTCATTGAGCAGCGCCTTGAAGCGCTTCTCGAAATCGCCGCGGTATTTGGTCCCGGCCAGCAAAGCCCCCAGATCGAGGGAATACACCACGCTGTTGGCCAGCAGATCCGGTACCTGGTTGTCAACAATGCGTTTGGCCAGGCCTTCGGCAATCGCGGTTTTACCCACGCCTGCCTCGCCCACCAACAGCGGGTTGTTTTTGCGACGACGCGCGAGGATCTGCGCGACGCGCTCGACTTCCAGCTCACGGCCTACCAACGGATCGATACGACCCTGGCGCGCGAGTTCGTTGAGGTTGCTGGCATAAGCATCCAGAGGATTGCCTGAAGAAGAAGACTCACCGCCCTCGTCGTCCTGCATATCTTGTTCACCTTCAGAGTGATCGCCATGCCCCGGCACTTTGGAAATGCCATGGGCGATGTAGTTGACGACATCGATGCGCGCAACGCTCTGCTGTTTCAGCAGAAACACTGCCTGACTCTCTTGCTCACTGAAGATTGCGACCAGCACGTTAGCACCAGTCACCTCGCGTTTGCCCGAGCTCTGTACGTGAAAGACAGCACGCTGCAATACACGCTGGAAGCCCAGGGTTGGCTGGGTTTCACGATCCTCGTCATGAAGAGGGATCAATGGCGTGGTGGAGTCGATGAACTCCTGCAGATCATGCTTGAGTTTGTCGAGGTTTGCGCCGCAGGCACGCAAAACGGTGGCGGCAGCCTCATTATCCAATAGGGCCAACAGCAGGTGTTCGACGGTCATGAATTCATGACGCTTCGAACGAGCCTCCTTGAAGGCAAGATTGAGGGTGACTTCGAGCTCGCGGTTTAACATAGCTTCACCTCATACCCAAGTGGTCGGCGATTAACCGTCCTTCTCGATTTCACAGAGTAGCGGATGCTGGCTTTCCCTGGCGTACTGGTTGACCTGCATGGCCTTGGTCTCGGCGATGTCGCGGGTAAACACTCCACATACTGCCCGTCCTTCTGTGTGGACGGCCAGCATGACCTTGGTCGCCAGCTCGCGATTCAGGTTAAAAAACACCTCGAGCACTTCGACGACGAAATCCATCGGTGTGTAGTCATCGTTGAACAAAACCACCTTGTACATCGGTGGCGCCTGTAGAGCAGGCTTAGCCTCCTGAACAGCAATGCCTGCGGAATCGTCGTCGTGTAAATCAGGGCGATCCTGATTGAATGTTAGTCGAATCTGGCTGATTGCATGCATGGAAAGAAAGGTTCGTCAGTTGTGCAAATACAGTGGTGGGGGCTGTTATGAACGTTTTCAACTCCGACTGCCCGGTCACCTTGACTATCGGAAAATCGGTGTTACAACCAATAGAGCCCACAGTGGGTAAAAAAGGTCCGCGGAGTCAATCTATTTGCAAGATTAGACTGCGGATTAACTGGATGATACTCCAGTGATGGAGTCTGTTGCAGAGGGATATGGGTATGGCTGTCGGTAAGGTGAAATGGTTCAACAATGCCAAGGGGTTCGGTTTCATTAACACCGACGCCAGAGAAGGTCGCGACGAAGATGGAAAAGAAATCGATTTCTTCGCCCACTATTCGGCTATTGAGATGGTCGGATACAAGACCCTCAAGGCCGGGCAAATCGTTAGCTTCGAGATCATTCAGGGCCCCAAAGGGCTGCATGCAGTAAAGATCGCGGCTGCCACCTCCCCGAACGAACAGAGCGTCCCTGCCACCCGGCAAGAAACAGTGTCGAGCTGACGCAGCTCGTCATCCAGTCATAAAAAAACCGCCCGAAGGCGGTTTTTTTTGTCAGCTGGTTTACATGTGCGAGATCAACGCATCACCAAACGCGGAAGACGACAGCAGTTTCGCGCCCTCCATCAGACGTTCGAAGTCATAGGTCACGGTTTTTGCGGAAATCGCGCCGTTGGTGCCTTTGATGATCAGGTCGGCCGCTTCGGTCCAGCCCATGTGACGCAGCATCATCTCGGCGGACAGGATCAACGAACCCGGGTTGACCTGGTCCTTGCCGGCGTACTTCGGCGCAGTACCGTGGGTCGCTTCGAACATGGCCACGGTGTCCGACAGGTTGGCACCCGGCGCGATACCGATACCGCCCACTTCGGCCGCCAGGGCGTCGGAGAGGTAGTCGCCGTTAAGGTTCAGGGTCGCGATCACATCGTATTCGGCCGGGCGCAGCAGGATCTGCTGGAGCATGGCGTCGGCGATGGCGTCCTTGACAATGACGTTCTTGCCGGTTTTCGGGTTCTTGAACTGCATCCACGGACCGCCGTCGAGCAGGGTCGCGCCGAATTCTTCAGCGGCCACTTCGTAGGCCCATTCCTTGAAGGCACCTTCGGTGAACTTCATGATGTTGCCTTTGTGCACGATGGTCAGCGAGTCGCGGTCGTTGTCGACCACATACTGCAGGGCCTTGCGCGCCAGACGCTTGGTGCCTTCCAGGGACACCGGCTTGACGCCGATACCGCAGTTTTCGTCGAAACGGATCTTGGTGACGCCCATTTCTTCTTTAAGGAACTTGATGACCTTGGTCGCTTCCGGCGAGCCGGCCTTCCATTCGATACCGGCATAAATGTCTTCCGAGTTTTCGCGGAAGATGGTCATGTCGACATCGCCTGGCTTCTTGACCGGGCTCGGTACGCCTTCGAACCAGCGCACTGGGCGCAGGCAGACGTACAGGTCGAGCTGCTGACGCAGGGCCACGTTCAGCGAACGGATGCCGCCGCCGACCGGAGTGGTCAAAGGGCCCTTGATGGAAACCACATAATCCTTGACCGCGTCCAGGGTTTCCTGAGGCAGCCAGGTGTCCTGATCGTAAACCTGAGTCGCTTTCTCCCCGGCGTAGACTTCCATCCAGGAAATTTTGCGCTCGCCGCCGTAAGCCTTCTTAACAGCAGCATCGACAACCTTGATCATGACCGGGCTGATATCAACGCCAATACCATCGCCTTCGATGAAGGGGATGATCGGGTTGTTAGGAACATTGAGAGAATGGTCTGCGTTGACGGTGATTTTGTCGCCGACGGCTGGAACCTGAATCTTCTTGTATCCCATGCTGTACTCCATTGTTTGGATTGAACATCTGGCTGCGTTCGAGCGTACCCCAGTTAAATCGGCGCGCAAACCCTATGTTCCACCCATCTGCCGCAAAGCTGCACAGTTCGCGACGTACAAGCCTGAAAGCAAAGGGAAAAGCGCCAAACTCAAGCACGGCGAACGACTCTACGCGTCGCACTCGCCTGCGACCTTTAGACCAATGGACGAAAAACGTTGCATATGAACCATCGGCAGATTGCCAGCTACCTATGTATAATGCCGCCGCTGACCACAGAGTCACGACGGCCGACCGCTCTATTCCAAGACTTTGGGCCCGAATAAGCCGGATTGTTACCGCAGTCCACCCGCTTGACGCTCGACTGATGCACCCAACATCACCGCGAAGAAACCTCGACATTCGGCTCATGGATGACTTTGAACGAACGCGCTTACCCGGCGCCCCTCGAGTTTCTGCGCACGCTTAGCAAAGAAGAGAGAGTTAATCCGAATATGCCCACCCGCTCGAAGATCATCTATACCTTCACCGACGAAGCCCCAGCCCTCGCCACCTATTCACTGTTGCCTATCGTAGAGGCTTTCACTGCCTCGGCTGATATCGCCGTTGAAACCCGCGATATCTCTCTTGCAGGGCGCATTCTGGCCAGCTTCCCCGAGCAATTGGGTGACAAAGCCGTAGCCGACCACCTCGCCGAACTGGGCGACCTGGCCGTTACGCCTGAAGCCAACATCATCAAGCTGCCGAACATCAGCGCTTCGGTTCCGCAACTGCAGGCCGCGATCAAAGAGCTGCAGGCCCAGGGCTTCGCACTGCCGGACTACCCGGAAACCGTGACCAGCGATGCCGACAAGCTCGCCAAGTCGCGTTACGACAAGATCAAAGGCAGCGCCGTGAACCCGGTTCTGCGCGAAGGCAACTCCGATCGTCGTGCACCGCTGTCGGTCAAGAACTACGCGCGCAAGCACCCGCACAAAATGGGCGCATGGGCCAAAGACTCCAAGTCCCACGTCGCTCACATGAGCACCGGCGATTTCTACGGCAGCGAAAAAGCCGCCCTGATCGACGCCGCTGACGCCGTCAAAATCGAACTGATCGCTCAAGACGGCACCACCACCGTCCTGAAAGAAAAAACCACCGTACAAGCCGGTGAGATCCTCGATTGCGCAGTCATGAGCAAAAACGCGCTGCGCAGCTTCATCGCAGCCGAGATCGAAGACGCCAAAGCCAAAGGCGTGCTGCTGTCGGTTCACCTGAAAGCCACCATGATGAAGGTCTCCGACCCAATCATGTTCGGCCAGATCGTTGCCGAGTTCTATAAAGACGCACTGGCCAAGCACGCTGACGTGCTGGCCCAGATCGGCTTCAACCTGAACAACGGCATCGGCGACCTGTACGCTCGTATCAAGGCCCTGCCTGCCGAGCAACAAGCTGCGATCGAAGCGGACATCCAGGCGGTCTACGCCGTTCGTCCGTCGCTGGCCATGGTCAACTCCGACAAAGGCATCACCAACCTGCACGTGCCGAGCGACGTTATCGTCGATGCCTCGATGCCGGCAATGATCCGTGACTCCGGCAAGATGTGGGGCACTGATGGCCAGCTGCACGACACCAAGGCTGTGATCCCGGATCGCTGCTACGCCACCATCTACCAGGCGGTGATCGAAGACTGCAAGGCTAACGGCGCTTTTGATCCAACCACCATGGGCAGCGTGCCAAACGTTGGCCTGATGGCGAAGAAAGCCGAAGAGTACGGCTCGCACGACAAGACTTTCCAGATCAAGGCAAATGGCGTGGTTCGGGTTTCCGATGGCGCTGGCCGCACTCTGCTGGAACAGTCGGTTGAAGCCGGCGACATCTTCCGCATGTGCCAGACCAAAGACGCGCCGATCCAGGACTGGGTCAAACTGGCCGTTAACCGTGCCCGTGCAAGCGCAACTCCGGCGATTTTCTGGCTGGACCCAATGCGCGCCCACGACGGTGTAGTGATCGAGAAAGTTCAGGCCTACCTGAAGGACCACGACACTTCCGGCCTGGACATCCGCATCATGTCGCCCGTCGACGCGATGAAGTTCACCCTGGAGCGCACCCGTGAAGGCAAGGACACCATTTCGGTGACCGGCAACGTATTGCGCGACTACCTGACCGACCTGTTCCCGATCATGGAACTGGGCACCAGCGCCAAGATGCTGTCGATCGTTCCGCTGATGAACGGCGGTGGCCTGTTCGAAACCGGCGCCGGCGGTTCGGCACCGAAGCACGTTCAACAGCTGCTGGAAGAAAACTTCCTGCGCTGGGATTCCCTGGGCGAGTTCTTGGCCCTGGCCGCTTCCCTCGAGCATCTGGGTGTTACCTACAACAACCCTAAAGCGCTGGTGCTGGCCAAGACCCTGGATCAGGCCACTGGCCAGTTCCTGGACAACAACAAGTCGCCATCGCGTAAAGTCGGCAACATCGACAACCGCGGCAGCCACTTCTACCTAGCGCTGTACTGGGCTCAAGCCCTGGCTGCCCAGACCGAAGACGCTGCACTGCAAGCGCAGTTCGGCGAACTGGCCAAGACCCTGACCGAGAACGAAGCGACCATCGTTGCCGAGCTCAACGCCGTTCAGGGCAAGCCAGTGGACATCGGCGGTTACTACCACGCCAATGCCGAACTCATCAGCAAGGCCATGCGCCCGAGCAACACCTTCAACGCCGCGATCGCTGCGCTGGTTTAAGGTTGTAAGGATGCAAAGAAGCCCCGGCCCAGTGCCGGGGTTTCTGTTTCCCACATACGAGTCCCTGTAGGAGCGAGGCTTGCCCGCGAAGGCATCACCGCGATGCCCGACAAAGACCGCGCCGCCTGCTTCGCGGGCAAGCCTCGCTCCTACAGATTGACGACTAAGGATGTATCTATGGATTGGCTACCCCACATCACCGTCGCCACCATCGTCGAAGACAATGGTCGCTTCCTGATGGTCGAAGAACTCAAGCACGGACAAACGGTACTCAACCAACCCGCCGGTCATCTGGACCCGGACGAAACCCTGATCGACGCCGCCGTGCGCGAAACCCTCGAGGAAACCGGCTGGGACGTCGAGCCGACAGGCGTGGTGGGTATTTATCTCTACACCGCCCCGAGCAATGGCGTGACTTATCAGCGGGTCTGCTTCACCGCAAAACCGCTCAAACACCACCCGGATTATCAGCTGGATGACGGTATCGTCGGCGCAAAATGGCTGACGCGTGACGAACTGCTGCAACAGCGCGCAAACTGGCGCAGTGAGCTGATCATCCGCTGTATCGATGATTATCTGGACGGTAAACACTTCAGCCTCGAGCTGATCCGCCCTTCTCTTTAGCCTTGCGGGCTTCAGCCTGCTAGAATCGCGTCCTTTTTCAAGACACTCATTGAATCCCTATGCGTGATCCAGCCCCTTCTGACACACAAAAGAAGCGCGTTATTGTCGGCATGTCCGGCGGCGTGGACTCTTCCGTTTCCGCTCTCCTGCTGATCGAGCAGGGTTATGAGGTGGAAGGCCTGTTCATGAAGAACTGGGAAGAAGACGATGGAACCGAATACTGCACCGCCATGGATGACCTGGCGGACGCTCAGGCGGTGTGCGACAAGATTGGCATCAAGCTGCACACCGCCAACTTCGCCGCCGAGTACTGGGACAACGTATTCGAGCATTTCCTGGCCGAGTACAAGGCCGGTCGCACGCCGAACCCGGACATCCTCTGCAACCGCGAAATCAAGTTCAAGGCGTTCCTCGACTACGCCATGATGCTCGGCGCCGACCTGATCGCCACCGGCCACTACGTGCGCCGCCGTGACATCGATGGCCGCACCGAATTGCTCAAGGGCCTGGATCCGAACAAGGACCAGAGCTACTTCCTGCACGCTGTCGGCGGCGAACAGATCGCCAAGACCCTGTTCCCGGTCGGCGAACTGGAAAAACCCGAAGTGCGCGCGATTGCCGAGAAACACGACCTGGCCACCGCGAAGAAAAAGGATTCCACCGGGATCTGCTTTATCGGCGAACGCCGCTTCAGCGACTTCCTCAAGCAATACCTGCCGGCCCAGCCGGGCGAGATCAAGACCACCGAAGGTGAAGTCATCGGCCGTCACCACGGCTTGATGTACCACACCATCGGCCAGCGTCAGGGCCTGGGCATCGGCGGCTTGAAAGACGCCGGTGACGAGCCGTGGTACGTGCTGATCAAGGACCTGGAACACAACGAGCTGATCGTTGGCCAGGGCAATGATCACCCTTATCTGTTCTCCCGCGCCCTGCTCGCCTCGGACATCTATTGGGTCAACCCGATCGATTTGACCGAGCCACGCAAACTGACCGCCAAAGTGCGCTATCGCCAGAGCGACCAGCCTTGCACGCTGGAAAAGACCGCCAGCGGCTACCGCGCGACCTTTGATGACCCGCAACGCGCAGTCACCCCAGGCCAATCCGTGGTGTTCTACGACGGAGAAATCTGCCTCGGTGGTGGCGTGATCGAAGTGGCCGAACCCTGGACCAGCAAGGGTCAGCGTTCATGAGCCCGACTCAAGAGCAACTGACGGCCCTAGGCGGCGTGTTTCTCGCCGCCGTACTGGTCGACAAGATCGCCAAGACCGGCCAGACCAACGAAGCCGGGCTGACCTGCATGCTCGGCAGCCTGTTGATTCGCGACCCCAAGGACACGCTGGAAGTCTATGGTGGTGACGACATCAATCTGCGTGAGGGTTACCGAGCATTGATTGGCGCTCTGGAACGCGACCCCAGCACTCTTCAGCGCGAACCGCTGCGCTACGCCCTGGCGATGCTCGGCCTGGAGCGTCAGTTGGCCAAGCGCAACGACATGCTGGACGAGATCGGCAAGCGTCTGCCGCAGATTCAGTCTCAGGTCGAACACTTTGGCCCGGCTCACGAAAACGTGATCGCCGCCTGCGGTGCGTTGTATCAGGACACCTTGAGCACCCTGCGCCAACGGATTCAGGTGCATGGCGACATGCGCAACCTGCAGCAACCGAGCAATGCCTCGAAGATCCGCGCGCTGTTGCTCGCCGGGATCCGTTCGGCGCGCCTGTGGCGGCAGTTGGGCGGTCATCGCTGGCAGTTGGTGATCAGCCGGCGCAAGCTGCTTAAAGAGCTTTACCCGCTGATGCGCAGCAGCTGAACCGCGCCCGCAATACCGCTTTGTAGTCAGTAACGCGTAATACGCCGGTCAGTTGGCAACGGACCGGCGGATTTTTTCATGTATGATACGCGCCCCATTTCGTTGCCCGACTGTCCGAGAACACCCCATGCAGCTCTCTTCGCTCACTGCGGTTTCCCCTGTTGACGGCCGCTACGCCGGCAAAACCCAGGCCCTGCGCCCGATTTTCAGCGAATACGGCCTGATCCGTGCTCGCGTTCTGGTTGAAGTGCGCTGGCTCCAGCGCCTGGCCGCTCACCCTGCCATCAGCGAAGTGCCGGCGTTCTCCGCCGAAGCCAACGCGGTGCTGAACACCCTGGCGGAAAACTTCTCTCTGGAGCACGCCGAGCGTGTCAAAGAGATCGAGCGCACCACCAACCACGACGTCAAAGCCATTGAGTACCTGCTCAAAGAGCAAGCGGCCAAGTTGCCAGAACTGGCTGCCGTCAGCGAATTCATCCACTTTGCCTGCACCAGCGAGGACATCAACAACCTGTCCCACGCCCTGATGCTGCGCGAAGGCCGTGATGATGTGATGCTGCCGCTGATGCGCCAGACTGCCGAAGCCATTCGCGAACTGGCCATCCGTTTCGCCGACGTGCCGATGCTGTCGCGTACCCACGGTCAACCGGCTTCGCCGACCACCCTGGGCAAAGAGCTGGCGAACGTGGTTTACCGTCTGGAGCGTCAAATCGCTCAAGTCGCCGCCGTTCCGCTGCTGGGCAAAATCAACGGCGCTGTCGGCAACTACAACGCTCACCTGTCGGCCTACCCTGAGATCGACTGGGAAGCCAACGCCCGCGCCTTCATCGAAGACGAGCTGGGCCTGGGCTTCAACCCGTACACCACGCAGATCGAACCGCACGACTACATCGCCGAGCTGTTCGACGCAATCGCGCGCTTCAACACCATCCTGATCGACTTCGACCGCGACATCTGGGGCTACATCTCCCTGGGTTATTTCAAACAGCGCACCATCGCTGGCGAAATCGGCTCCTCGACCATGCCGCACAAGGTCAACCCGATCGACTTCGAAAACTCCGAAGGCAACCTGGGGATCGCCAACGCACTGTTCCAGCACCTGGCGAGCAAGCTGCCGATCTCCCGCTGGCAGCGCGACCTGACCGACTCCACCGTACTGCGCAACCTCGGTGTCGGCTTCGCCCACAGCGTGATCGCGTACGAAGCCAGCCTCAAAGGCATCAGCAAACTGGAGCTCAACGCTCAGAAAATCGCTGCTGACCTGGACGCCTGCTGGGAAGTATTGGCCGAGCCGATCCAGACCGTGATGCGCCGCTACAACATCGAAAACCCGTACGAAAAGCTGAAAGAACTGACTCGCGGCAAGGGCATCAGCCCTGAAGCGCTGCAGACTTTCATCGACGGCCTGGACATGCCAGCCGCCGCCAAGGCCGAGCTGAAACTGCTCACTCCGGCGAACTACATCGGTAACGCTGTGGCACAAGCCAAACGCATCTGATCGACCGCTTTACCCGTTTGAGACGCCCGGCAGCGCCGGGCGTTTTTATTCCCGTCTGAAAAGTGCATTTTTTCAATAGGTTACACATGAATCCTGACATTCCTCTTCAACTTCTGGGCGGCATCACGGCGCGCGAATTCCTGCGTGACTACTGGCAGAAAAAACCCCTGCTGATCCGCCAGGCGATCCCTGATTTCGAAAGCCCGATCGACGCCGACGAACTGGCCGGCCTGGCGCTGGAAGAAGAAGTCGAATCGCGCCTGGTGATCGAAAACGGCGAGCGTCCTTGGGAATTGCGCCGTGGTCCGTTCGCCGAAGACGAATTCAGCAAACTGCCGGAACGTGACTGGACCCTGCTGGTTCAAGCGGTCGACCAGTTCGTGCCGGAAGTCGCTGAGCTGCTGGAGAACTTCCGCTTCCTGCCGAGCTGGCGCGTCGACGATGTGATGATCAGCTTCGCCGCCCCGGGTGGCAGCGTGGGTCCGCACTTCGACAACTACGATGTGTTCCTGCTGCAGGGTCACGGCAAGCGCAACTGGAAAATCGGCCAGATGTGCGATTCCGAGAGCCCGTTGCTGCAACACGCCGACCTGCGCATCCTCGCTGACTTCGAAGCCACCGATGAGTGGGTTCTGGAACCGGGCGACATGCTGTATCTACCACCACGCCTGGCCCACTGCGGCGTGGCCGTCGATGACTGCATGACCTATTCGGTTGGTTTCCGCGCGCCGAGCGCCGCTGAAGTGCTGACCCACTTCACCGACTTCCTCAGCCAGTTCCTGTCGGACGAAGAGCGTTACACCGACGCCGACGCCCTGCCGGCGGTCGATCCTCATCAGATCCAGCACGACGCCCTCGATCGCCTGAAAAGCCTGCTGGCCGAGCACATGAGCGACGAGCGCCTGCTACTGACCTGGTTCGGCCAGTTCATGACCGAGCCGCGCTACCCGGAACTGGTGGTTGGCCCGGAAGAAATCGAAGAAGACGACCTGCTCGCCAGCCTCGAACAAGGCGCGATCCTGATCCGCAACCCGAGCGCACGCCTGGCCTGGTCGGAAGTTGATGACGACCTGCTGCTGTTTGCCAGCGGTCAGAGCCGTTATCTGCCGGGCAAACTGCGCGAGCTGCTGAAGATGATCTGCGCCGCCGATGCGCTTCACGTCGACAACCTTGGCGAGTGGCTGATCGATGAAGACGGCCGCGGCCTGCTGTGTGAGCTGATCAAGCAGGGAAGCCTGGGGTTTGCCGATGAATAAAATTCACGTTCGTGTCGCAGACTGGCAAAAGGATAACGCCGAGATCCGGCGCATTCGTGAGACGGTGTTCATTGCCGAGCAATCCGTTCCGCCTGAGCTGGAATGGGATGCTGATGATGCAACGGCAGTCCACTTCCTGGCCTTTGAAGGCGACTTCCCGATCGGCACCGCTCGACTGCTGCCAGATGGTCACATCGGTCGGGTATCGGTGCTGAAGGACTGGCGCGGCTTGAAAGTCGGCGATGCGCTGATGCAAGCAGTGATCGGTGAAGCCGAGGAGCGCGGACTGAAGCAGCAGATGCTGAGCGCACAAGTGCAGGCCACGGCGTTCTATGAGCGCTTGGGCTTCAGCATGGTCAGTGAGGAATTCCTGGAAGCCGGGATTCCGCACGTGGACATGGTGCGCCACTCCGCCTGAGCCCCACAAAAGCCTTCAGGAACACCCCAAAACGCCCCGCCATCCTCGGATGCCGGGGCGTTTTGCTGTCTACGATTCAACTTGCCCCACCGCGGGCCGACAAACTGGCAATATCAAGACTTTAAAGGCCGGAGATAACGGATATGTCCCTACGCACCCTGCTCACCACGCAGCTGCTGACCTGCAGTTTTTCGGTCATGGCCGCCACCGAGATCGTGCCCCTGAACTATCGCACCAGCGCCGACCTGCTGCCGGTGGCGCAGAATTTCATTGGCAAGGACGGCCAGGTCAGCGCCTATGGCAATCAGCTGATCGTCAACGCAGAACAACGCAAGATCGACGAACTTAAAGCCGTGATCAGCCAACTCGACGTGGCCGCCAAGCGTTTGCTGATCACCGTCGACACTAACGAAAACAACTTCCAGGGCGATCAGGGTTACTCGGTGAACGGTGCCAAGCCGAGCCAGACGCGCATCATCAATCACAGCACCGACAGCCGTGACGGCGGCATCCAACAGGTTCAGGCCAGCGAAGGCACACCGGCGCTGATTCAGGTCGGCCAGAGCGTACCGTTGACCAGCACGCAGACCGATTCCTATGGCGACCTGCGCAGCCAGACCGAATACCGCAATGTCACTCAAGGTTTCTACGTCACCGCCAGCGTCACCGGCGACATCGTTCATTTGGCAATCAGTACTAACCGTGACCGGATGAGCCAGGAACGTCCTGATGTAGTGAATGTGCAAAGTACCGACACAACTGTCACGGGTCGACTGGGTGAATGGATCACCCTGGCCGGCGTGAACCGCCAGACTCAGGCCGACAAACAGGGCCAGACCCGCAGCTACTCGACTCAGGGCCGGGACGACATGACCCTGCGGGTGAAAGTCGATACTTTGGACTAAACCACCGAAAACTGACTGATTAGTCGTATTAGACCAAAGATGTAGTGCTTGAAAAAAAGCACTACAAAACGTTTGACGAGCCAAAAAAGCAAAGGCATGATGGCCTCGCTCCCGCTAATCAGAGGCCCTGGCAAGGGCTTTCGAGTTGCTGTTCGCACCTATCCCGCGAGCCGATTCGTGTCTGTACCGCCCACAAGGTGTGTTTGACGAGGTTGCCGACTGGAACGAAGTTGTCCCGAGGGACGGAAGCGTAATTAGGTAACCCGGCTCCACACTGAAGTTCGCACCAAGGCCCACGACGCCTGAATGCGCTCGCCAGTTCGCCCTTACCTGCTCACTTCCCCTCGAGCCCATCGTTCATCCCGTCGCCATCCCCGCCGAACCCGACTTGACCACCTAAGCTTCTGGTCAGCGAGCAGCCTTTTACGCCCCTTTAAAATGCGTTATCTGGCTGGAGCAGGAATTTCCACCAAGAACGACTTTTTATCAAAGACGCGACGAGGTTTATCTCCATGGCACTGACACGCGAACAGCAAATTGCAGCCCTCGAAAAAGATTGGGCTGAAAACCCGCGCTGGAAAGGCGTGACACGCAATTACTCCGCTGCTGACGTCGTCCGTCTGCGTGGCTCGGTTCAACCTGAGCACACCTTTGCAAAAATGGGCGCCGACAAGCTTTGGAACCTGGTAACCCAGGGTGCCAAGCCGTCCTTCCGTCCTGAGAAAGATTTCGTCAACTGCATGGGCGCCCTGACCGGCGGCCAGGCTGTGCAACAAGTCAAGGCCGGTATCCAGGCGATCTACCTGTCGGGCTGGCAAGTAGCCGCGGACAACAACTCCGCCGAATCGATGTACCCGGATCAGTCGCTGTACCCGGTGGATTCGGTTCCGACCGTGGTCAAGCGCATCAACAACTCGTTCCGTCGCGCTGACCAGATCCAGTGGAAAGCCGGCAAGAACCCGGGCGACGAAGGTTACATCGACTACTTCGCACCGATCGTGGCTGACGCTGAAGCCGGTTTCGGTGGCGTACTGAACGCCTACGAACTGATGAAGAGCATGATCGAAGCAGGCGCCGCCGGCGTTCACTTCGAAGACCAACTGGCTTCCGTGAAAAAATGCGGCCACATGGGCGGCAAGGTACTGGTTCCTACCCAGGAAGCTGTGCAGAAGCTGACCGCTGCTCGTCTGGCAGCTGACGTTGCCGGTACACCGACCATCATCCTGGCCCGTACCGACGCCAACGCAGCCGACTTGCTGACTTCCGATTGCGACCCGTATGACCAGCCATTCGTGACTGGCGAACGCACCCAGGAAGGTTTCTACAAAGTGCGCGCCGGTCTCGACCAGGCCATCGCTCGCGGCCTGGCCTACGCGCCGTTCGCCGACCTGATCTGGTGCGAAACCGCCAAGCCGGATCTGGACGAGGCTCGTCGCTTCGCTGAAGCGATCAAAAAGGAATACCCGGACCAACTGCTGTCGTACAACTGCTCGCCTTCCTTCAACTGGAAGAAAAACCTGGACGACGCGACCATCGCCAAGTTCCAGCGCGAACTGTCCGCCATGGGTTACAAGCACCAGTTCATCACCCTGGCCGGCATTCACAACATGTGGCACAGCATGTTCAACCTGGCGCACGACTACGCCCGCAACGACATGACTGCCTACGTGAAGCTGCAAGAGCAAGAGTTCGCTGACGCTGCCAAGGGTTACACCTTCGTGGCTCACCAGCAGGAAGTGGGCACCGGCTACTTCGACGACATGACCACCGTGATTCAAGGTGGCACGTCCTCCGTGACCGCACTGACCGGTTCGACCGAAGAAGAACAGTTCCACTGATCTGCTTCGTTTAAGCAAACGGCCCTTGCGGACCGAATAAAAAGCTAACCGCAAAGCCGCACATCTGACGCCCCGACTGGTTCGGGGCGTTTTTTTGCCTGCGATTCACCCTCCTTCCCCGTAGGAGCGAGGCTTGCCCGCGAAGAACGATGATGCGGTATGCCTGAAAAACCGTAGCGCATTCTTCGCGGGCAAGCCTCGCTCCTACAGACGTGGGTGGATTTGCGGACAAACACATTGATCCAGAGCAGTTTCACGCCCCGGAGAATCAGGTAAAACGACCGTGCTCGCTACTTGCAGTAACACGCATATAAGACAACTTCCCAACCACTCACCCGTTAAACAGTTTGAAAACCGCGTCAAATAATATTGATTATCATTTAGCGGCAACTATGTTCGTTACATTCCCTACAAAACATATTTGACAAAACCCCCGCTAATGCCCGAGCGGCATGGGCTACAGGGCTTTGGAGGCATGCTATGTCCTTATTCTTGTAAATAATTTCGCTATCTGAATTTTACTTGCTCGGTGTTTAGCCATAAAATCACCGCGATTGATTGCTGCGACATATCGTCACTGCTTTGTTTCTTTTCAAGCTCAGAGACCTTTGCTCTCTGTTAAGGATTACCAGCATGCCCGAAGCGACCGGACTCATGGCCCACAACTGGGGCTTTGCCATTTTCCTTCTGGGTGTCGGCGGCCTTTGCGCCTTCATGCTCGGCGTCTCCAGCCTCCTCGGGTCAAAAGCCTGGGGCCGCAGCAAAAACGAACCGTTCGAGTCCGGCATGCTACCTACCGGTGGCGCCCGCTTGCGGCTCTCAGCCAAATTCTATCTGGTCGCGATGCTTTTCGTGATCTTCGATATCGAAGCCCTTTTTCTCTTTGCCTGGTCTGTGTCCGTCCGCGAAAGCGGCTGGACCGGATTCGTCGAAGCTCTCGTTTTCATAGCAATTCTGTTGGCAGGCCTTGTCTACCTATTCCGAGTGGGCGCCCTTGACTGGGCTCCGGAAGCTCGTCGTAAGCGGCAAGCGAAGCTGAAACAATGAGGCTTTGGCAATGCAATACAATCTCACCAGGATCGACCCCGATGCTCCTAACGAGCAGTATCCGATTGGCAAACGGGAAACCGTTTCCGATCCGTTAGAAGATCAAGTCCACAAAAACATTTTCATGGGCAAGCTCGAAGACGTGCTTAACGGCACGATCAACTGGGGGCGCAAGAACTCCCTGTGGCCGTATAACTTCGGTCTTTCGTGCTGCTACGTGGAAATGACCACCGCCTTCACGGCGCCCCACGACATCGCGCGCTTTGGCGCCGAGGTTATCCGGGCATCGCCGCGTCAGGCGGATTTCATGGTTATCGCCGGTACCTGCTTCATCAAGATGGCGCCGATCATTCAGCGTCTCTACGAGCAAATGCTCGAGCCTAAATGGGTCATCTCCATGGGTTCGTGCGCCAACTCCGGTGGCATGTACGACATCTACTCCGTCGTTCAAGGGGTGGACAAGTTCCTGCCCGTGGACGTCTACGTGCCTGGCTGCCCGCCCCGCCCTGAAGCTTTTCTGCAAGGCTTGATGCTGTTGCAGGAGTCGATTGGCCAGGAGCGTCGTCCACTTTCCTGGGTCGTTGGTGATCAAGGCGTCTATCGCGCCGAGATGCCTTCCGAAAAGGAAAAGCGCCGCGAACAGCGTATTCAGGTAACCAACCTGCGCAGCCCCGACGAAGTCTGATCCAGATCTGTTCTTACAAAGAAACGAGAAACTGGCTTCATTCTTTACGTTGACCGAAAGCGATAAATAACCATGACTACAGGCAGTGCTCTGTACATCCCGCCTTATAAGGCAGACGACCAGGATGTGGTCGTCGAACTGAACAATCGTTTTGGCCCGGAGGCGTTCACCGCCCAGCCGACCCGCACCGGCATGCCGGTGCTTTGGGTTGCCCGCGCCAAACTCGTCGAAGTCCTGACCTTCCTGCGTAACCTGCCCAAGCCGTACGTCATGCTCTATGACCTGCACGGCGTGGACGAGCGTCTGCGCACCAAGCGTCAAGGGCTGCCAAGCGGCGCCGACTTCACTGTGTTCTATCACTTGATGTCGATCGAACGTAATAGTGACGTAATGATCAAGGTCGCCTTGTCCGAGAGCGACCTCAGCGTACCGACCGTTACCGGTCTCTGGCCGAACGCCAACTGGTACGAACGTGAAGTGTGGGACATGTACGGCATCAACTTTGCCGGTCACCCGCACCTGACCCGCATCATGATGCCGCCGACCTGGGAAGGTCACCCGTTGCGCAAGGACTTCCCGGCCCGTGCCACCGAGTTCGACCCGTTCAGCCTGACCCTCGCCAAGCAACAGCTTGAGGAAGAAGCCGCGCGCTTCAAGCCTGAAGACTGGGGCATGAAGCGTTCCGGTGCGAACGAGGACTACATGTTCCTCAACTTGGGTCCTAACCACCCTTCGGCGCACGGTGCGTTCCGCATCATTCTGCAGCTGGACGGTGAAGAGATCGTCGACTGCGTGCCGGACGTCGGTTACCACCACCGTGGTGCCGAGAAGATGGCCGAGCGTCAGTCCTGGCACAGCTTCATTCCGTACACCGACCGTATCGACTACCTCGGCGGCGTGATGAACAACCTGCCGTACGTGCTCTCGGTCGAGAAGCTGGCCGGCATCAAGGTGCCCGAGAAGGTCGACGTCATCCGCATCATGATGGCCGAGTTCTTCCGGATCACCAGCCACCTGCTGTTCCTGGGGACTTACATCCAGGACGTCGGCGCCATGACCCCGGTGTTCTTCACCTTCACCGACCGCCAGAAGGCGTACACGGTGATCGAAGCCATCACCGGTTTCCGTCTGCACCCGGCCTGGTACCGCATCGGTGGCGTCGCTCACGACTTGCCGCGCGGCTGGGAAAAACTGGTCAAGGATTTCGTCGAGTGGATGCCAAAGCGTCTGGACGAATACCAGAAAGCCGCACTGGACAACAGCATCCTGCGTGGCCGGACCATCGGCGTCGCCGCCTACAACACCAAGGAAGCCCTGGAATGGGGCGTCACCGGTGCCGGCCTGCGTTCCACCGGTTGCGATTTCGACCTGCGTAAGGCTCGCCCTTACTCCGGCTACGAAAACTTCGAATTCGAAATCCCGCTGGCGGCCAATGGCGATGCCTACGACCGTTGCATCGTTCGCGTCGAAGAAATGCGCCAGAGCATCAAGATCATCGAGCAGTGCATGCGCAACATGCCGGAAGGCCCGTACAAGGCGGATCACCCGCTGACCACGCCGCCACCCAAAGAGCGCACGCTGCAACACATCGAGACCCTGATCACGCACTTCCTGCAAGTTTCGTGGGGCCCGGTCATGCCGGCCAACGAATCCTTCCAGATGATCGAAGCGACCAAGGGCATCAACAGTTATTACCTGACGAGCGATGGCGGCACCATGAGCTACCGCACCCGGATTCGTACTCCAAGCTTCCCGCACCTGCAGCAGATCCCTTCGGTGATCAAAGGCAGCATGGTCGCGGACTTGATCGCGTACCTGGGTAGTATCGATTTCGTTATGGCCGACGTGGACCGTTAAGCATGAACAGCACGCTTATCCTGACAGACCGTTTCGCCCTGAGCGAAACCGAGCGCTCGGCCATCGAGCATGAGTTGCATCACTACGAAGACCCGCGCGCGGCGTCGATCGAAGCCCTGAAGATCGTCCAGAAGGAACGTGGCTGGGTGCCTGACGGCGCGCTCTACGCCATCGGCGAAATCCTCGGCATCCCGGCCAGCGACGTTGAAGGCGTGGCGACGTTCTATAGCCAGATCTTCCGTCAGCCTGTGGGCCGTCACATCATTCGCGTCTGCGACAGCATGGTCTGCTACATCGGCGGTCATGAGTCCGTAGTCAGCGAAATCCAGAGCAAGCTGGGCATCGGCCTGGGTCAGACCACCGCCGACGGTCGTTTCACCCTGCTGCCAGTCTGCTGCCTCGGCAACTGCGACAAGGCGCCGGCGTTGATGATCGACGACGACACGTTCGGTGATGTGCAGCCTGCCGGTGTCGCCAAATTGCTCGAGGGCTACGTATGACCCTGACTTCCTTCGGTCCAGCCAACCGCATCAAGCGTTCGGCCGAGACTCACCCGCTCACCTGGCGTCTGCGTGACGACGGCGAAGCCGTATGGCTCGACGAATACCAGGCCAAGAACGGTTACGCCGCTGCGCGCAAGGCCTTCGCCGACATGGCCCAGGACGACATCGTCCAGACCGTGAAAGACTCCGGCCTCAAGGGCCGCGGCGGTGCAGGCTTCCCCACGGGCGTGAAGTGGGGCCTGATGCCCAAGGACGAATCCATCAACATCCGCTACCTGCTGTGCAACGCGGATGAGATGGAGCCGAACACCTGGAAAGACCGCATGCTGATGGAGCAACTGCCCCATCTGCTGATCGAAGGCATGCTGATCAGTGCTCGCGCGCTGAAAACCTACCGTGGCTACATCTTCCTGCGTGGCGAATACACCACCGCCGCCAAGCACCTCAACCGTGCCGTGGAAGAAGCCAAGGCAGCAGGCCTGCTGGGTAAAAACATCCTGGGCAGCGGCTTCGATTTCGAGCTGTTCGTGCACACCGGTGCCGGGCGTTACATCTGCGGTGAAGAAACCGCACTGATCAACTCCCTCGAAGGCCGCCGCGCCAACCCGCGCTCCAAGCCGCCCTTCCCTGCCGCCGTCGGCGTGTGGGGCAAGCCGACTTGCGTGAACAACGTGGAAACCCTGTGCAACGTTCCGGCGATCATTGCCGACGGCGTTGACTGGTACAAATCGTTGGCCCGCGAAGGCAGCGAAGACATGGGCACCAAGCTCATGGGCTTCTCCGGCAAGGTCAAGAACCCTGGCCTGTGGGAATTGCCGTTCGGCGTCACCGGTCGCGAGTTGTTCGAAGATTACGCCGGCGGCATGCGCGACGGTTACAAGCTCAAGTGCTGGCAGCCAGGCGGCGCCGGTACCGGTTTCCTGTTGCCGGAGCACCTGGACGCACAAATGTATGCCGGCGGCATCGCCAAAGTGGGCACCCGTATGGGTACCGGCCTGGCCATGGCGGTGGACGACAGCGTCAACATGGTGTCGTTGCTGCGCAACATGGAAGAGTTCTTCTCCCGCGAATCCTGTGGCTTCTGCACCCCATGCCGTGACGGTCTGCCGTGGAGCGTCAAGCTGCTGCGCGCGATCGAGAACGGTGAAGGCCAAGCCGGCGATATCGAGACCCTGCTGGGTCTGGTCGGTTTCCTCGGCCCGGGCAAGACCTTCTGTGCTCACGCACCAGGTGCCGTGGAGCCGTTGGGCAGTGCCATCAAATACTTCCGTCCAGAGTTCGAAGCCGGCATCGCGCCTACCAGCGCCGTCGTCCCGCCTCTGGCAAAGCCGATCGTAGTCGGCGCGTAAACGCTTAAAAAAGCGAAGGGTCCGTGCCCTTCGCTTTGTCGTGTGATGACGCCGTAAACGGCTGTGTTGATTCACGCGAATAACAAGATTCCATTAGCCACGCCCGCTGACACCGGGCCAACGAAGAACTTTGAACCATGGCCACTATCCACGTAGACGGCAAAGAGCTCGAAGTCGATGGGGCAGACAACCTGTTACAGGCGTGTCTGTCGCTAGGCCTCGATATCCCTTATTTCTGCTGGCACCCAGCCCTTGGCAGCGTTGGCGCTTGCCGCCAGTGCGCGGTCAAGCAGTACACCGACGAGAACGACAAGCGTGGTCGGATCGTCATGTCCTGCATGACCCCCGCCACCGACGGCAGCTGGATCTCCATCGACGACGAAGAAGCGAAAGTGTTTCGCGCAAGCGTCGTTGAATGGTTGATGACCAACCACCCTCACGACTGCCCGGTCTGTGAGGAAGGCGGTCACTGCCACCTGCAAGACATGACGGTGATGACCGGCCACAACGAGCGCCGTTATCGCTTCACCAAGCGTACTCACCAGAACCAGCAACTGGGCCCGTTCATTTCCCACGAAATGAACCGCTGCATCGCCTGCTATCGCTGCGTGCGCTTCTATAAAGACTACGCTGGCGGCACCGACCTCGGCGTATTCGGCGCCCACGACAACGTTTACTTCGGTCGCGTTGAAGACGGCACCCTCGAAAGCGAGTTCTCCGGCAACCTCACCGAGGTCTGCCCGACTGGTGTGTTCACCGACAAGACTCACTCCGAGCGCTACAACCGTAAGTGGGACATGCAGTTCTCGCCGAGCATCTGCCATGGCTGCTCCAGCGGTTGCAACATTTCCCCGGGCGAGCGTTACGGCGAACTGCGTCGCATTGAAAACCGTTTCAACGGTTCGGTGAACCAGTACTTCCTGTGCGACCGTGGCCGTTTCGGCTATGGCTACGTCAACCGCGAAGACCGCCCGCGTCAGCCACTGCTGGCCAACGGCGCCAAGCTGAGCCTGGACGAAGCACTGGATAAAGCCGCTGACCTGCTGCGCGGTCGCAACATCGTCGGTATCGGTTCGCCGCGCGCCAGCCTCGAAAGCAACTACGCGTTGCTGGAACTGGTCGGCGCCGAGCACTTCTACTCCGGTATCGAAGCTGCTGAACTTGAGCGCATTCGTCTGGTTGTGCAGGTGCTCAAAGACAGCCCGCTGCCGATCCCGAACATGCGCGACATCGAAGATCACGATGCGATTTTCGTCCTCGGCGAAGACCTGACCCAGACCGCTGCGCGCATGGCCCTGGCCCTGCGTCAATCGGTCAAGGGCAAGGCCGAAGACATGGCCGACGCCATGCGCGTTCAGCCATGGCTCGATGCCGCAGTGAAGAACATCGGTCAGCACGCGCTGAACCCGCTGTTCATCGCCAGCCTGGCTGAAACCAAGCTCGACGACGTGGCTGAAGAATGCGTTCACGCCGCTCCAGACGACCTGGCCCGCATCGGTTTCGCCGTGGCTCACGCCCTCGATGCCAGCGCGCCGGCCGTTGAAGGCCTGGACGCTGAAGCCCTTGAACTGGCTCAGCGCATCGCCAACGCCTTGCTCGCTGCAAAGCGTCCGTTGATCATTGCCGGTACCTCGCTGGGTTCCAAGGCGTTGATCGAAGCCGCAGCGAACATCGCCAAGGCCCTGAAGCTGCGCGAGAAGAACGGTTCCATCAGCCTGATCGTGCCAGAGGCCAACAGCCTCGGCCTGGCCATGCTCGGTGGTGACTCGGTCGACGCAGCCCTGCAAGCGGTGATCGACGGCAAGGCCGACGCCATCGTCGTGCTGGAAAACGATCTGTACACCCGTACCGACAAAGCTCGTGTCGATGCTGCCCTGAACGCCGCGAAAGTGGTGATCGTGGCGGACCATCAGAAGACCGCCACCAGCGATCGCGCGCACCTGGTGCTGCCAGCGGCCAGCTTCGCTGAAGGCGACGGTACGCTGGTCAGCCAGGAAGGCCGCGCCCAGCGCTTCTTCCAGGTCTTCGACCCGACTTACCTCGACGCAAGCATTCTGGTTCACGAAGGCTGGCGCTGGCTGCATGCCCTGCGTTCGACCCTGTTGAACCAGCCGATCGACTGGACCCAACTGGACCACGTCACCGCTGCCGTTGCTGCGAGCAAACCGCAACTGGCGCGCATTGTCGATGCCGCACCGTCCGCCGCGTTCCGCATCAAGGGCCTGAAACTGGCGCGCGAACCGCTGCGTTACAGCGGCCGGACCGCCATGCGCGCCGACATCAGCGTGCACGAACCGCGTACTTCCCAGGACAACGACACCGCGTTCTCGTTCTCCATGGAAGGTTACTCGGGCTCGGTCGAACCGCGTCAACAAGTACCCTTCGCCTGGTCTCCGGGCTGGAACTCGCCGCAAGCCTGGAACAAGTTCCAGGACGAAGTCGGTGGTCACATCCGCGCTGGCGACCCGGGCACTCGCCTGATCGAAAGCACCGGTGATTCGCTGAACTGGTTCGCCAGTGTTCCGCGCGCGTTCAACCCGGCTCCGGGCACCTGGCAGGTCGTGCCGTTCTTCCACCTGTTCGGCAGCGAAGAGAACTCTTCCAAAGCCGCACCGGTTCAGGAACGCATCCCGGCCGCTTATGTGTCGCTGGCCAAGTCCGAAGCCGACCGCCTGGGTGTCAATGACGGTGCCCTGCTGAGCCTGAACGTAGCCGGCCAGACCTTGCGTCTGCCGCTGCGCATCAACGAAGAGCTGGGTGCCGGTCTGGTTGCATTGCCGGCCGGTATCGCCGGTATTCCGCCAGCGATCTTTGGCAAATCCGTTGACGGTCTGCAGGAGGCAGCGCTATGACCTTGTTCACTCCTGAAGTGATCGACGTAATCATCGCGGTCCTCAAGGCCATCGTGATCCTGCTCGCCGTGGTGGTATGCGGCGCGCTGCTGAGCTGGGTCGAGCGTCGTCTGCTCGCCCTCTGGCAGGACCGTTACGGTCCGAACCGCGTCGGCCCGTTCGGCGCGTTCCAGATCGCGGCCGACATGATCAAGATGTTCTTCAAGGAAGACTGGACCCCGCCGTTCGCCGACAAAGTGATCTTCACCTTGGCACCGGTCGTGGCCATGAGCGCCTTGCTGATTGCCTTCGCGATCATCCCGATCACCCCGACCTGGGGCGTGGCGGACATCAACATCGGCATCCTGTTCTTCTTTGCCATGGCCGGTCTGTCGGTCTACGCGGTGCTGTTCGCCGGCTGGTCGAGTAACAACAAGTTCGCCCTGTTGGGCAGCTTGCGGGCCTCGGCGCAAACCGTGTCGTACGAAGTGTTCATGGGCCTGTCGCTGATGGGCATCGTGATCCAGGTCGGATCGTTCAACATGCGCGACATCGTTGAATACCAGGCGCAGAACCTGTGGTTCGTCATTCCGCAGATCTTCGGTTTCCTGACCTTCTTCATCGCTGGCGTCGCCGTGACTCACCGTCACCCGTTCGACCAACCGGAAGCGGAACAGGAACTGGCCGACGGTTACCACATTGAATACGCCGGCATGAAATGGGGCATGTTCTTCGTCGGTGAGTACATCGGCATTGTGCTGATTTCGGCGCTGCTGGTGACCTTGTTCTTCGGTGGCTGGCACGGTCCGTTCGGCATTCTGCCGCAGATCCCGTTCATCTGGTTTGCACTGAAAACCGCGTTCTTCATCATGTTCTTCATCCTGTTGCGCGCCTCGATTCCGCGCCCACGGTATGACCAAGTGATGGATTTCAGCTGGAAGTTCTGCCTGCCGCTGACCCTCGTCAACATGCTGGTGACCGCTGCAGTCGTGTTGCTCAACACGCCCGCCGTCGCGGCTCAGTGAGGATAGAGAATCATGAAGTACATTTTTGACATCGTGCATGGCTTCTTCACCCAGCTTCGCAGCCTGGTGATGATCTTCGGCCACGCCTTCCGCAAGCGCGACACGCTGCAGTACCCGGAAGAAGCCGTGTACCTGCCGCCGCGCTTCCGTGGGCGTATCGTGCTGACCCGCGACCCCGACGGCGAAGAACGTTGTGTAGCCTGCAACCTGTGCGCCGTGGCGTGCCCGGTCGGTTGCATCTCGCTGCAGAAAGCTGAAACCGAAGACGGTCGCTGGTACCCGGACTTCTTCCGCATCAACTTCTCGCGCTGCATTTTCTGCGGCCTCTGCGAGGAAGCCTGCCCGACCACCGCGATCCAGTTGACACCGGATTTCGAAATGGCCGAGTTCAAACGTCAGGACCTGGTGTACGAGAAAGAAGATCTGCTGATCTCCGGCCCCGGCAAAAACCCTGATTACAACTTCTATCGTGTTGCAGGTATGGCGATTGCCGGTAAGCCAAAAGGCTCCGCGCAGAATGAAGCCCAGCCGATCAACGTGAAGAGCTTGCTGCCTTAAGGAAGAAAGATGGAATTCGCTTTCTATTTCGCATCGGGTATCGCTGTTGTGTCCACGCTTCGCGTGATTACCAACACCAACCCCGTGCACGCCCTGCTCTACCTGATCATTTCGCTGATCGCCGTGGCCATGACGTTCTTCGCCCTCGGCGCACCGTTTGCCGGTGTACTGGAAGTGATCGCCTACGCTGGCGCCATCATGGTGCTGTTCGTGTTCGTGGTGATGATGCTGAACCTGGGCCCGGCCTCGGTTCAGCAAGAGCGCGTCTGGCTCAAGCCCGGTATCTGGCTGGGCCCCGTCGCCCTCGGCACCCTGCTGCTGGTTGAACTGCTGTACGTGTTGTTCAGCGATGCCAGCGGTCAGGCCATCGGCCACACCACCGTAGACGCCAAGGCCGTGGGCATCAGCCTGTTCGGTCCGTATCTGCTGGTGGTCGAACTCGCCTCGATGCTGCTGCTCGCCGCAGCCGTCACGGCGTTCCACTTGGGCCGCAACGAAGCCAAGGAGCAATGACGATGCCTGCTATCCCTTTGGAGCATGGTCTGGCGGTCGCCGGCATCCTGTTCTGCCTCGGTCTGGTCGGCCTGATGGTCCGGCGCAACATTCTCTTCGTGCTGATGAGCCTGGAGGTCATGATGAATGCCTCCGCTTTGGCGTTCATCGTTGCCGGTAGCCGCTGGGGTCAACCGGATGGACAGATCATGTTCATCCTGGTGATCAGCCTGGCAGCCGCCGAGGCCAGTATTGGCCTCGCGATTCTGTTGCAGCTGTATCGCCGCTTCCACACTCTCGATATCGACGCTGCCAGCGAGATGCGCGGATGAACCTTCTCTATCTGACTTTCGTATTCCCTCTCATTGGTTTCCTGCTGCTGGCGTTCTCACGCGGTCGCCTCTCGGAAAACCTTTCGGCGCTGATTGGCGTCGGCTCCATTGGCCTGTCGGCAATCGTCACTGCTTACATAATCTGGCAGTTCAACGTTGCGCCACCTGAAGGCGGTCACTACACCCAGGTGTTGTGGCAGTGGATGGCGGTAGAAGGCTTTACGCCTAACTTCGCCCTGTACCTGGATGGTCTGTCCCTGACCATGCTGGGTGTGGTGGTCGGTGTGGGCTTCCTGATCCACCTGTTCGCGTCCTGGTACATGCGCGGTGAAGCCGGTTACTCGCGTTTCTTCGCCTACACCAACCTGTTTATCGCCAGCATGCTGTTCCTGGTCCTGGCCGATAACCTGCTGTTCGTGTACTTCGGCTGGGAAGGCGTGGGCCTGTGCTCGTACCTGTTGATCGGTTTCTACTACAGCAACCGCAACAACGGTAATGCGGCACTCAAAGCCTTCATCGTGACCCGCGTCGGCGACGTGTTCATGGCCATCGGCCTGTTCATCCTGTTCCAACAGTTGGGCACGCTGAACATCCAGGAACTGCTGGTCAAGGCGCCTGAGCACTTCAAGGCCGGCGACTTCTGGATCGTTCTGGCGACCCTGATGCTGCTGGGTGGCGCTGTCGGTAAATCCGCGCAACTGCCGCTGCAAACCTGGCTGGCGGATGCGATGGCCGGCCCGACTCCGGTTTCGGCACTGATCCACGCCGCGACCATGGTGACCGCCGGTGTCTACCTGATTGCCCGTACCCACGGCCTGTTCGCCCTGGCGCCGGACATTCTGCACCTGGTCGGTGTCGTGGGTGGCGTGACGCTGGTGCTGGCAGGTTTTGCCGCACTGGTGCAGACCGACATCAAACGTATCCTCGCCTACTCGACCATGAGCCAGATCGGCTACATGTTCCTAGCCCTGGGCGTAGGTGCGTGGGACGGCGCGATCTTCCACCTGATGACCCACGCCTTCTTCAAGGCGCTGCTGTTCCTTGCGTCCGGTTCGGTGATCGTTGCCTGCCACCACGAGCAGAACATCTTCAAGATGGGCGGTCTGTGGAAGAAACTGCCACTGGCCTATGCCAGCTTCATCGTCGGCGGCGCGGCCCTGGCGGCCTTGCCTCTGGTGACTGCGGGCTTCTACTCCAAGGATGAAATCCTTTGGGAAGCGTTCGCCAGCGGTAACCAGGGTCTGCTTTATGCCGGTCTGGTCGGTGCCTTCATGACCTCGCTGTACACCTTCCGCCTGATCTTCATCGCGTTCCACGGTGAAGCGAAGACCGAAGCGCACGCTGGTCACGGCATTGCTCACTGGCTGCCACTGTCGGTGCTGATCGTACTGTCGACGTTCGTCGGCGCGATGATCGTTCCACCGCTGCACGGTGTGCTGCCACAAAGCGTCGGCCATGCCGGCGGCGAAGCCAAGCACAGTCTGGAAATCGCCTCGGGTGCCATCGCCCTGGCCGGTATCCTGCTGGCCGCGCTGCTGTTCCTCGGCAAGCGCCGCTTCGTCACCGCCATCGCCAACAGCGGCGTCGGCCGCTTCCTTTCGGCCTGGTGGTTCGCTGCCTGGGGCTTCGACTGGATCTACGACAAACTGTTCGTCAAGCCTTACCTTGCGATCAGCCACATTCTGCGCAAAGACCCGCTCGACCAGACCATCGGTCTGATCCCGCGTATGGCCAAAGGCGGTCACACCGCCCTGAGCCGCACCGAGACCGGTCAACTGCGTTGGTATGCCGCCTCGATGGCTGCTGGTGCCGTGCTGGTAATCGGCGCCGTCGTGCTGGTAGCGGTCTGATATGAACCTTGCGAACTTGCGAAAGGAAACGAGCCCGTCATGATTCTGCCCTGGCTAATCCTGATCCCCTTCATCGGCGGCCTGCTGTGCTGGATGGGTGAGCGCTTCGGCGCCACCCTCCCCCGCTGGATTGCGCTGATCACCATGTCCCTGTTGCTCTCCCTTGGCCTCTGGCTGTGGGCCAACGGTGACTATTCATTTGCACCGGCGCCTGGCGCCGATCCGACCTGGGCGATTGAGTTCAAGCACGTCTGGATCCAGCGTTTCGGCATCAACGTGCACCTGGCCCTCGACGGCCTGTCGCTGTTGATGATCCTGCTGACCGGCCTGCTGGGTGTCCTCTCGGTACTCTGCTCGTGGAAAGAGATCCAGCGTCATGTGGGCTTCTTCCACCTGAACCTGATGTGGATCCTGGGCGGTGTCGTCGGCGTGTTCCTCGCCCTCGACCTGTTCATGTTCTTCTTCTTCTGGGAAATGATGCTGGTGCCGATGTACTTCCTCATCGCGCTCTGGGGTCACAGTTCTTCGGACGGCAAGAAAACCCGGATCTACGCGGCAACCAAGTTCTTCATCTTCACTCAGGCTTCCGGCCTGATCATGCTGGTGGCGATCCTGGGTCTGGTACTGGTCAACTTCAACGACACCGGCGTGATTACCTTCAACTACGCCGACCTGTTGAAGACCAAGATGTCGACGACCACCGAGTACATCCTGATGCTCGGTTTCTTCATCGCCTTCGCGGTCAAGCTGCCGGTCGTACCGTTCCACTCCTGGTTGCCTGACGCTCACGCCCAGGCGCCGACCGCAGGTTCCGTGGACCTGGCCGGTATCTTGTTGAAGACTGCGGCCTATGGCCTGCTGCGTTTCGCCCTGCCGCTGTTCCCGAATGCCTCGGCCGAGTTCGCGCCGTTCGCCATGACCCTGGGTCTGATCGGGATCTTCTACGGTGCGTTCCTGGCTTTCGCACAAACCGACATCAAGCGTCTGATCGCCTTCTCGTCCGTTTCCCACATGGGCTTCGTACTGATCGGCATCTACTCCGGTAGCCAACTGGCGCTGCAGGGCGCGGTGATGCAGATGCTGGCGCACGGTCTGTCGGCCGCGGCACTCTTTATCCTCTCCGGTCAGCTGTACGAGCGTACCCACACCCGCGATATGCGTGAGATGGGTGGCCTGTGGTCGAAGATTGCCTACCTGCCGGCTCTCAGCCTGTTCTTCGCCGCCGCGTCCCTGGGCTTGCCGGCGACCGGTAACTTTGTCGGTGAGTTCCTGATTCTGATCGGCACCTTCGCCAGCGCCCCATGGATCACTGTGATTGCGACGTCCGGCCTGGTGTTCGGTTCGGTCTACTCGCTGATCATGGTCCACCGTGCCTTCTTCGGCCCGTCGAAATCGGACGCGGTGCTGCATGGCATGGACGGTCGCGAACTGATCATGGTGGTTGGGCTTGCGGCGCTGCTGATCTACATCGGCGTGTACCCGCAACCGTTCCTCGATACCTCTGCCGCGACGATGCATGGCGTGCAGCAGTGGCTCGGCACCGCCTTCACTCAACTCGCTTCGGCCCGGTAAGAGCGCTATGGAATTCACGACTCAACACTTTATCGCGCTTGCGCCGTTGTTGATCACCAGCGCCACGATCATCGTGGTGATGCTGGCTATCGCATGGCGCCGCAACCACTCTCAGACCTTCCTGCTGTCGGTGGCAGGTCTGAACCTGGCGCTGCTGTCGATCCTGCCAGCTCTGAAAGTCGCGCCACTGGCCGTGACGCCATTGCTGCAGATCGACACCTTCGCTTGCCTGTACATGGCGCTGATTCTGGTCGCCACACTCGCTTGCGTGACCCTCGCCCACGCCTACCTGGGCGATGGCGGTTCGGGTTACCCGGGCAACCGTGAAGAACTTTACCTGCTGATCCTGATGTCCGCCGCCGGTGGCCTGGTGCTGGTCAGCGCGCAGCACCTGGCCGGGTTGTTCGTCGGTCTGGAACTGCTCTCGGTACCGGTCTACGGTCTGGTGGCGTATGCCTTCTTCAACAAGCGTTCGCTGGAAGCCGGTATCAAGTACATGGTGCTGTCGGCCGCCGGTTCCGCGTTCCTGTTGTTCGGCATGGCCCTGCTCTACGCCGACGCTGGCAGCCTGAGCTTCAACGGCATCGGTCAGGCCCTGGCGGCCACCGGTCTGCCAAGCTCTCTGGCTCAACTGGGCCTGGGCATGATGCTGATCGGCCTGGCGTTCAAGTTGTCGCTGGTACCGTTCCACCTCTGGACCCCGGACGTTTACGAAGGTGCTCCGGCACCGGTGGCAGCGTTCCTGGCCACCGCGTCAAAAGTCGCTGTGTTCGCGGTGATGGTGCGTCTGTTCCAGATCTCGCCAGCGGCGAGCAGCGGTGTGCTGAGCGACGTGCTGACCATCATCGCCATCGCGTCGATCCTGTTCGGTAACCTGCTGGCACTGACCCAGAGCAACCTCAAGCGTCTGCTGGGTTACTCGTCCATCGCCCACTTCGGCTACCTGCTGATCGCCCTGGTGGCGAGCAAAGGCCTGGCCGTGGAAGCCATCGGCGTGTACCTGGTCACCTACGTGATCACCAGCCTCGGCGCGTTCGGTGTGATCACCCTGATGTCCTCGCCGTACAACGGCCGTGACGCGGATGCCCTGTACGAATACCGCGGCCTGTTCTGGCGCCGTCCGTACCTGACCGCCGTCCTGACCGTGATGATGCTGTCCCTGGCCGGTATCCCGCTGACCGCGGGCTTCATCGGCAAGTTCTACATCATCGCCACCGGTGTCGAGTCGCACCAATGGTGGCTGGTCGGCTCCCTGGTATTGGGCAGCGCCATCGGCGTCTTCTACTACCTGCGTGTGATGGTCACCTTGTACCTGATGGAACCAAACCTGCGTCGCCACGATGCGCAACTGCACTGGGAACAACGTGCAGGCGGCGTGATGCTGCTGGCGATTGCCGTACTGGCGTTCTTCCTCGGCCTGTATCCACAGCCGCTGCTGAACCTGGTTCAACAGTCGGGGTTGGCGGGTTGATCGCTTAGGCGATACTCGGTAGAAAATAGAAACGGCACCTTCGCAGACCGTGTGAAAACGCAG